>NZ_JBICKA010000028.1:0-97556 GCF_043103635.1 Pseudomonas sp. yb_9
ATACCCCCGCCGTAACCCCCCGCTACAAACTCCCCGGGCATGTTCGCGACTTAGCCGTATAATGCCCCATCTGTCATGTGTGAAAATTTACCCATCCCCAGGTAACCGAGCCTACGCCCCAGAACACAGGTGCTGTACATGGATTTCAACCCGCTGGACCTTATCCTGCATCTCGATGCCTACCTCGATCTGCTGGTCACCAATTACGGTCCCTGGATCTACGCCATCCTGTTCACCGTCATTTTCTGTGAAACAGGGCTGGTGGTAATGCCTTTCCTGCCAGGCGATTCGCTGCTGTTCATCGCTGGCGCCGTGGCCGCTGGTGGTGGCATGGACCCGGTGCTGCTGGCCGGCCTGCTGATGGCTGCCGCCATTCTGGGGGACAGTACCAACTACGTGATAGGGCGAACGGCCGGCGAGCGGTTGTTCAACAACCCCAACTCGAAAATCTTCCGCCGCGATTACCTGCAGCGTACCCACGACTTCTACGAACGCCACGGCGGCAAGACCGTGACCATGGCGCGCTTCCTGCCCATCCTGCGTACCTTTGCACCGTTCGTCGCCGGCATCGCACACATGCATTACCCACGCTTCCTCGGTTTCAGCATCGCCGGTTCGCTGCTGTGGGTGGGAGGCCTGGTTACCCTGGGTTACTTCTTCGGTAACGTGCCGTTCATCAAGCAACACCTGTCGCTGATGGTGGTGGGCATCATCATCCTGTCGCTGGTGCCGATGATCCTCGGCCTGCTGCGCGGCCGCCTGGGCCGGGCCGCCAAGGCTCACTGACCGCCACTCATGTGGTCGTTCAGCGCCTGGCGGCGCAAGCGCACCCTGGCGCGCTACCCCATCTCCCCCCAGCAATGGCAGGCTGTACGCGAGCGCCTGCCGATGCTGGACGGCATCAGTGACGCCGAAGACCACTGGCTGCGCGAAGCCTGCATCCTGTTCCTGCTCGACAAGCACCTCACCTGCCTGCCCGGCGTCGAACTGGACGACGAGCAGCGCCTGCTGCTGGCCGCCCAGGCGCAACTGCCACTGCTGCACCTGGGCGAGCTGAACTGGTATCAGGGCTTCCACGAAATTATCCTGTACCCCGACGACTTCAAAAGCCCCCAGCGCCACCGCGATGCCAGTGGCGTGGAGCACGTCTGGGACGGTGAGCACAGCGGCGAAGCCTGGCAGCAGGGGCCGATCATCCTGGCCTGGAACGGCGTGCTGGCCAGTGGCGGCTGGGAGGCCTACAACCTCGTCATCCATGAGCTGGCGCACAAGCTCGACATGCTCAATGGCGATGCCAACGGCCTGCCCCCGCTGCACAGCGGCATGCCGGTGGATGAGTGGGCAACGGCCATGCAACAGGCCTACGACGACCTCAACCGCCAGCTGGACGCCAACCCCGACGCCGAAACCGCCATCGACCCCTATGCCGCGGGAAACCCGGCAGAATTCTTTGCTGTCACCAGCGAATACTTCTTTAGTGCCCCCGACCTGCTGCAGCAGGCTTATCCATTGGTCTACCGCCAGTTGTCGCTGTTCTACCGGCAAGACCCGCTGGCGCGCCTGCGCCGGCTACAGGCAGAACACCCCGAATACCGCGAAAGCCACGCCTGACGGGGCCGCACATCAGACCAGGCGTGGCATGCCCCGGCAGAATGTGCCTATAATCGCCGCCACTTTTTTGGTCAAACACGGGGGCACTGCCCAATGAGCTACAGCAAGATTCCGGCGGGCAAAGACCTGCCGAACGACATCTACGTCGCCATCGAGATCCCGGCCAACCACGCGCCGATCAAATACGAGATCGACAAGGACAGCGACACCCTGTTCGTCGACCGTTTCATGGCTACCCCAATGTTCTACCCAGCCAACTACGGCTTCATCCCGAACACCCTGGCTGACGACGGTGACCCGTTGGACGTGCTGGTTGTTACCCCTTACCCGGTAGCGCCAGGCTCGGTTATCCGCGCCCGTCCGGTTGGCGTGCTGAACATGACCGACGACGGCGGCGGCGACGCCAAGGTCATCGCTGTTCCTCACGACAAGCTGTCGCAGCTGTACGTTGACGTGAAGGAATACACCGACCTGCCAGCCCTGCTGATCCAGCAGATCGAGCACTTCTTTGCCAACTACAAAGATCTCGAGAAAGGCAAGTGGGTCAAGATCGAAGGCTGGGAAGGCGCCGACGCCGCCCGTGCCGCGATCACCAAATCGGTTGCTGCCTACAAAGGCTGATACCGGTTGCAGGAAGAACCCCGCCATGGCGGGGTTTTTTTATGCCTGAACGGGCGATGCTCAGGTTGCTGGTAATAAATCCTACGCAGTCCTACATCAACTCCCTACAAACCACCCCTTTTCGTACAACCCCTGTCAACACCCGGTTCATATGCTTGCTGCCCCCCCGCCGCTACACTCGCCAGCATGAACACTTCCGGCGACCGCCTCAAAGCCCTGCTCCACGAATGTGGCCTGACCCCTTCCGATTTTGCCGCCCAACGCAGCGTCACACCGCAGCACGTCAACAACTGGTTCAAACGGGGTGTGCCTTTGGCCCGGCTGGACGAACTGGCCGACTTGTTCTGCGTGCATCGCCGTTGGCTACGCACCGGAGAAGGGCCCAAACATCCCAACCCGATCCTGCGCAGCGGCGCGCCCCGGCCGACGCCCGTCAACCCGCCCTCTCCGCTGTCGGTGGAACATGGCCGGGCAGTTAAGGTGCCCTACTACCAGTTGCAACAAGGCCTGCTGTCGCCGGTGGCCAGCAAACACCTGCGCTTGCCGGCAAAAGCGTTGAGGGGGCTGGGTGTGCATGCTGCCAATGCGATCTGCCTGGCGATGCCGGCCAGCAACATGCTGCCGCTGATTCCGCTGAATGCCAGCCTGGCCATCGACCTGGGCATGACCCGAGTGGTAGAGGGCGAAACCTATGCCCTGCTGCACAACGGCATGCTCAGGGTGAACAACCTCAGCCTTGGCCAGCACGGTACGCTGTACCTGCACAGCCATGACCGGCGCAACTACGCAGTCGAACGCTACACCCCCGCACAGTGCCAGGCGCAGGGCCTGGAAATTCTTGGCTGGGTGTTTCACTGGTCGCATTTCCGCCAACAGCGGCCTGGCTGAAACACCCTGTGCCATTTTTTGCTGGGCATCCTGCGCGTGCCCTTGTATGCTACGCGGCACATTCAGCCCCGACCTGCGCAAGCCGCGGTCCAGAGGGCTCTGGCGATATCCCACACGGGCATCTGCCATTTCTTTCAGGCCCTTGATGGCCACTCAGTTAAGGCGATTGCGGCTTACCATAAATTAGTCGGAAGCGTCCCCGAGAAGCCGGCCACAAGCCGGCTTTTTAATGCCTCGCCGAAAGCCATCCCAAGCCCTCTGCAGCCTGCCTCCCCCCTTCGAGAAGCTGACGAAAAAGTAATGTCGAACTCAGTTTTCTGACAGCGGCAACTCGCTAGTTTGGTCGTGGGCTGCGACATCCAGCAGCCAGGATATCCGCACTCCACACGACTGGACGCAACGGCATGCAAAGCAAAACCACAAGACGCACCTTCGTCAAAAGCCTGGCCGCTACCGGACTGCTCGGCGGGTTGGGCATGTGGCGCACGCCGGTGTGGGCCTTGAACAGCCCTGGCCAGCCAACCGTGCTGACGGGCAGCGACTTCGACCTGTACATCGGTGAACTGCCGGTCAATATCACCGGCACAACGCGCACAGCGATGGCCATCAACGGCTCTATACCTGGCCCAACGCTTCGCTGGCGCGAAGGCGATACCGTTACGCTTCGCGTGCGCAACCGTTTGAAGCAGGACACCTCCATCCACTGGCACGGCATCATCCTGCCGGCCAACATGGATGGCGTGCCTGGCCTGAGCTTCGATGGCATCGCCCCGGATGGCCTGTATGAGTACAGGTTCAAAGTCCATCAGAACGGCACCTACTGGTACCACAGCCACTCAGGCTTCCAGGAACAGGTTGGGGTGTACGGCGCGCTGGTCATCGATGCGAAAGAACCCGAGCCGTTCACCTATGACCGGGATTACGTGGTGATGCTCAGCGACTGGACGGATGAAGACCCTGCCCGGGTGCTGTCCAAGCTCAAGAAACAGTCTGACTACTACAACTTCCACAAACGGACGGTGGGTGATTTCGTCAACGACGTGTGCGAAATGGGCTGGTCCGCTGCGGTGGCTGATCGCACGATGTGGGCCGAAATGAACATGAGCCCCACCGATCTCGCGGACGTGAGCGGGTACACCTACACCTACCTCATGAATGGCCAGACACCGGGCGGCAACTGGACGGGGATATTCAAGCCTGGCGAAAAAATTCGCCTGCGCTTCATCAACGGCTCCGCCATGACGTATTTCGACGTGCGTATTCCCGGCCTGAAGATGACCGTGGTTGCGGCGGATGGGCAATATGTGAAGCCGGTATCGGTCGACGAGTTCCGTATCGCGGTTGCTGAAACCTACGATGTGATTGTCGAGCCCGAAGATGAGCAGGCATACACCCTCTTTGCTCAATCCATGGACCGTACCGGCTATGCCAGGGGAACGTTGGCTGTCCGCAAAGGCTTGCAAGCGGCTGTTCCAGCTGTTGATCCACGCCCGTTGATTTCCATGAGCGACATGGGTATGGATCACAGCGGCATGGCGGGGATGGACCATAGCAGCATGGCCGGCATGGACCACAGCCAGATGGCCGGCATGAGTGGGGCCATGCAGCGCCATCCTGACTCAGAGACCAACAACCCCTTGGTCGACATGCAGACGATGAGCCCGACGCCGAAACTGAGCGACCCGGGCATCGGGCTGCGTAACAACGGCCGCCGTGTGCTGACCTATGCGGACCTGCGCAGCACCTTCATTGATCCCGACGGCCGAGAACCTGGCCGCACCCTCGCGTTGCACCTCACAGGCCACATGGAAAAGTTCGCCTGGTCGTTCGACGGGGTCAAGTTTTCCGATGCCGAGCCGCTGCGTCTCAAATACGGGGAGCGCCTTCGTATCACCTTGGTCAACGACACCATGATGACTCACCCCATCCACCTTCATGGTATGTGGAGCGACCTGGAGGATGAGAACGGCAACTTCATGCTGCGCAAGCACACCATCGACATGCCGCCTGGCTCGAAGCGAAGTTACCGCGTGACTGCGGATGCCTTGGGGCGCTGGGCCTATCACTGCCACCTGCTGTTCCACATGGAAATGGGCATGTTCCGAGAAGTCCGCGTGGACGAATGAGCGGGAAGTCCGAGATGAAAAAACCTATGAAGCAAAGCGCAATTTTCCTCTCTGCTGCCACCGCAGGCCTGCTTGCTGTCTACGCCCCGTCGTCGTGGTCCAGCGACAACCATGGCGCGATGAAGGGCATGGATCATAGGAGCATGGATCACTCGAAGATGAACCATGGTGCTGCCACCCCTGCGACGACCAGCCGAACGCCGATTCCCGAATTGACGGATGCAGACCGGCAGGCGGCATTCCCCCCGCTGGGTGGGCATCAGGTGCACGACAGCGCACTCAATAGCCTCTTCTTGCTGGACCAGCTTGAGTATCAGGATGCAGACGAGGGAAGCACCCTGGCCTGGGATGCTACCGGGTGGGTCGGCGGCGATATCAACCGGGTGTGGTTTCGCTCCGAAGGCGAACGCACCAACGGCGTCACCGAAGATGCCGAGTTGCAGTTGCTCTATGGCCGCGCTGTCAGCCCCTGGTGGGATGTGGTTGCCGGGGTGCGCCAGGATTTCAAACCGCAATCCCCGCAGACCTGGGCTGCATTCGGTATCCAGGGCATGGCGCTTTACGGCTTCGAGGCCGAAGCCACCGCGTTCCTGGGTGAGAACGGTCAAACCGCCGCGCGCCTGGAAGGCGACTACGACATTCTGCTGACCAATCGCCTGATTCTTCAGCCCACCGCCGAAGCCAATTTCTATGGCAAGAACGACCCTGAGCGCGGTGTGGGCTCTGGCCTGGCCAATACGGAGGTCGGGCTGCGGCTACGGTATGAAATTGTTCGCCAGTTCGCACCTTACATAGGCATCACCTGGAACCGTTCCTATGGCAGAACGGCCGATTTCATCCGCGACGAGGGCGGCGCTGTGGATGAAGCGCGTTTCATTGCCGGCATCCGCATGTGGTTTTGAGAGCCCGAGATGAAAAAAACAATTACAACGCTTGCAGCAGCAGGCGCCGTCGCCGGTGCCGGCGTATTGGGCGCAGCTTACTTTGGCCTGGTGAACGTCGGGGCTGATGATCCCCATTTCCCGGCCGTGCATGCCTTTCTGGCCATGGCCAGGGATCGGTCCATCGAGGTACGGGCCAGGGATATCGAGGTACCGAACCTCAAGAATGAAAACCTGATTCGCATCGGCGCCGGTAACTACAACGCCATGTGCATTGGTTGCCATCTGGCCCCTGGCGTCGAAAAGACCGAGCTGAGCCAAGCGCTGTACCCGTCGCCCCAAGATCCGAGCAAGCTCGGCGCCAGCGGTGACCGGGGCAGCGAAGAACCCTCGAAACCCAGGGCGCAGCTTAAAGGCGATGTCGAGAAGCCCGCGCGCGAGCTGGCGGCGGATCTGGCCAAGGTAAAAAGCCTTCAGGTGCGCTTCGAACGGTTCGATGGGCTGGATCATGGGCAAATGCTGGGGGCTTCCTTGAACGCGGTGATCGAGCAGTAGGCCAGATAACAGGGAATCCCGCTCCGGCCTGCTGCTCCGTCGCATCGTCAAGGATAGATGTACTTGAGCACGTACTGGCTCAGCTCACGGAAGGCATCCCTGGGAATCCGGGCTACAAGATCTGGTGTCCGGCCAAGCGTCTTGCAGCATGCCGCGACCATCTGCTGGCGCACCGGCTCATCGAGCATGCTGGCATGCACAACCTGGAAGAACTGAAGGTAAACGCCAGAACCACTGCCCTCAGGGCTGCGCCGGATTTCAACAGGTATGTCGTGGTAAGGCGCCCGGAAGAACGGCTGACCATCGTAGTCCGCCTGTGGGGTCAGCACACCCTGGGCATCACACCGGCTGTGACACAGCACTTTGCTCTGCTGATCCGTCTCGAAGCCTCGTTCATAAAGCGTCACTTGCGACCCGGGTGCCTGTAGGCAGGCACTTTCAAAAGCGTTCAGGATCTTCCGGGCATTCGCCTGGGAAGCCTGGATCTGCGACAACGCCACGAACCGCTCGATTTCACCCTTGACGACACTTTTAACGCCACGGTCGAGGGTTGCCCAGTGGCTGAACTCCTCTTTGCAGGCAATCATGTGAATCTCGAAGCGGTAACCTGCCTCTACGGCAGCAGGCGGGAAACCGGCGAACGCTTCATCGTCCAGTGCCGACTCCATGATGATGTTGTAGCGGTTGGCGAAGGCATACTCGAAAACCTTGCCGCTCAGCGCTCTGACGAAGGCTTCGGTGTGTTGGTAAACATGCAACACACCGTGCTCGCTCATCTGTGCGTAGTGCGGGTGCAGTTTGCGGAACTCAGGCAAATAAAGCCGCACATGGTTCTCGTAGCGCTTGCTGGGTAGCAACTGCTTCTCCAGCAAGTAAGTCTTGCCCGACCCTTGCGCCCCCGCAACGATTAGCATGTTCGGGGTGGGGTCACTGTCAGGCCCATCAGCCTCACGTGCCTTGTCGAAGAGCGTGTTGTCGAGCACGGCAAAGGCATCTGTCACGTCGTTGGCAGTGAACGGGTAAAGCGTGGCCATATCTGCAATCCTCAAGTATCTGCCCCAAGCGGGCTGCCCGGCACTTTAGAAGTTGCGATGACGTACTGTGTGGTAGATGGCTATGGCATCTCTGGCCAGCCCGCCGAAGGTCGTAGACGCGTGGGTTGCCAGTGAGGTGGCCATGTGCGTTATGCTTGGCCGGTCTTCAGGGCGGGGTGAAAGTCCCCACCGGCGGTAAATCGAAAGATGAGCCCGCGAGCGCCCCGGCTATGCCGGGGGTCAGCAGATCTGGTGCGACTCCAGAGCCGACGGTCATAGTCCGGATGAAAGAAGGCGTCAGGCAGGGGCCTATCCGGGCGCCCCTGCGCGCGCATTTTGTTCGCCCCGAGACGTTCATCGATCATTCACGAGGAGCGTTTCATGTCCACCCTTCACCACCCGCAATTCCCCAATGTTTCTGCCGCCATCGCCGCCTTCCAGGCCGGGCGCCCTGTATTGCTGCTTGATGATGACGACCGCGAAGACGAAGCGGACATCATTGCGGCTGCCGAAAACATCACGCTGCAGACCATGGCCATGATGATCCGCGACTGCAGCGGCATCGTCTGCCTGTGCCTGGACGAAGCCACCGTTGACGAACTGCAACTGGCGCCGATGGTGCAGAACAACCAGGCCCGCCACGGCACCGGTTTCACCGTCACCATCGAAGCGGCAGAAGGCATCACCACCGGGGTTTCTGCCCAGGACCGCATCACCACCATTGGCGCAGCATTGCGTTCCAGCGCCGAACAACGCCATATCGTCAGCCCAGGGCATGTGTTCCCGCTGCGCGCCCGCAATGGCGGGGTGTTGACCCGCCGTGGGCACACTGAAGGCTCGGTGGACCTGGCACGCCTGGCCGGCCTGCGCCCTGCGGCGGTGCTGTGCGAGCTGATGAACCCCGATGGCAGCATGGCCCGTGGCGAGCAGGTAGCGGTGTATGCGCGGCAGTACAACTTGCCGGTGCTGACCATCGAGGAGCTGGCGCGGTATCGGGAGGCGATGCTGGAGCGGGAAGCCGAGCCTGCCTGATAGATCACCTTGGGGCCATTCGCGGGTTTACCCGCGAAAGGGCCTGTGAAACCCGCCTCATTACCCCTGAAGTTTGCTCCCCCCGCCCCGCTCTGCTAGTGTCGCGCCGTTCTGACATGCCACCGAGACAGTCGCCATGGCCCGCAAAAAAGCCTCCCTCGATTTCGAGCAATCCCTCGCAGACCTGCAAGCACTGGTCGAGCGCCTGGAGAACGGCGAGTTGTCGCTGGAAGAGTCGCTGGCCGCCTTCGAGCAAGGCATCGCCCTGACCCGTGATTGCCAAAGTGCCCTGGCCCAGGCCGAACAGAAGGTCCAAATTCTGCTGGAGCGCGATGGCGAGCTGGCTGCCCAGCCCTTCGACGCGGAGCCAGAAGCATGATCGGCACCTACCAGGCCAGTTGCCAGGCGCGTGTCGACGCAGCCCTCGAACCCCTGTTCGTCGCCCCGACCAAAGAGCTGGAACGCCTTTATGCCGCCATGCGCTACAGCGTGATGAACGGCGGCAAGCGTGTGCGCCCATTGCTGGCCTATGCAGCCTGCGAAGCCCTGGGTGCCCCGGCCGAACAAGCCAACGGCGCAGCCTGCGCGGTCGAACTGATTCACGCTTATTCGCTGGTGCATGACGACCTGCCGGCCATGGACGACGACGACCTGCGTCGCGGCCAGCCGACCACTCACAAAGCCTTCGATGAAGCCTGCGCCATTCTGGCTGGCGACGGCTTGCAGAGCCTAGCGTTCAGCGCCCTGCTCGACCCGCGCCTGAGCCCGCAGAGCGACAGCATTCGACTGGCCATGGTCCAGGCCTTGGCCAAAGCTGCCGGCCCGGCTGGTATGGTCGGTGGCCAAGCCATCGACCTCGGCTCGGTTGGCCTGAAGCTGGACCAGCAGGCGCTGGAGTTCATGCACCGGCACAAGACTGGCGCGCTGATTGAAGCCAGCGTACGTCTCGGAGCCCTGGCCAGCGCCCATGCGGAACAGGCGCAGCTGGATGCCCTGCAAACTTACGCACAGGCTATCGGCCTGGCATTCCAGGTGCAGGACGACATCCTCGACGTTGAAAGCGACACCGCCACCCTGGGCAAACGCCAGGGCGCTGACATAGCCCGTGACAAACCGACCTACCCGGCACTGCTAGGGCTGGAAGCGGCCAAGACCTATGCGATCGAACTGCGCGACCAGGCGCTGGTCGCACTGGATGGGTTCGGCGAAAAGGCCGAGCCGCTGCGGGCGTTGGCGCGCTACATTGTCGAACGCCGTAACTGATTGATTGGGGCTGCAGAGCGGCCCCAACTGCCACCCGCATGAATGGGCAGCTTTTCCTACAATGGGGTAAACTGCCGCGTCTTCACACACCTATAACGACTCGCCTGATGCCCACGACGTTTCAAGAGATCCCCCGCGAACGCCCGGTCACGCCGTTGCTCGACCGCGCTGACACGCCTGCCGGCCTGCGCCGGCTGGCCGAAGCCGACCTGGAGACCCTGGCCGACGAACTGCGCCAGGAACTGCTCTACACCGTGGGTCAGACCGGTGGGCATTTTGGTGCCGGCCTGGGCGTGATCGAGCTGACCATCGCCCTGCACTACGTATTCGACACCCCGGACGACCGACTGGTGTGGGACGTCGGCCACCAGGCCTACCCGCACAAGATCCTCACCGGGCGCCGTAACCGCATGCTCAGCCTGCGCCAGAAGGACGGTATCGCCGCCTTCCCGCGCCGCAGCGAAAGCGAGTACGACACCTTTGGCGTTGGCCACTCCAGCACCTCGATCAGCGCCGCACTGGGCATGGCCATTGCCGCCCGCCTGCAAAACAGCGCGCGCAAGTCGATTGCGGTGATCGGGGATGGTGCGCTGACCGCCGGTATGGCCTTCGAGGCGTTGAACCACGCCCAGGAGGTCAACGCCGACATGCTGGTGATCCTCAACGACAACGACATGTCGATTTCGCGCAATGTCGGTGGCCTGTCCAACTACCTGGCCAAGATTCTCTCCAGCCGCACCTACTCGAGCATGCGCGAAGGCAGCAAGAAAGTGCTGTCGCGCCTGCCCGGCGCCTGGGAAATTGCCCGTCGCACCGAGGAGTACGCCAAGGGCATGCTCGCCCCCGGGACCCTGTTCGAAGAGCTGGGCTGGAACTACATCGGCCCGATCGACGGCCACGACCTGCCGACCATGATCGCCACCCTGCGCAACATGCGAGACCTGAAAGGCCCGCAGTTCCTGCATGTGGTGACCAAGAAGGGCAAGGGCTTCGCCCCGGCCGAGATTGACCCGATCGGCTACCACGCCATCACCAAGCTAGAGCCGGCCGACAAGCCTGCCGCGCCGAAAAAAGCCAGCGGGCCGAAATATTCTGCCGTGTTCGGCCAGTGGCTGTGCGACATGGCTGCCGCCGACAACCGCCTGGTGGGCATTACCCCGGCGATGAAGGAAGGCTCGGATCTTGTAGCCTTCAGCGAGCGCTACCCAGAACGTTACTTCGACGTAGCGATTGCCGAGCAGCACGCCGTCACCCTGGCAGCCGGTATGGCCTGCGAGGGCAGCAAGCCGGTGGTGGCGATCTACTCCACCTTCCTGCAGCGCGCCTACGACCAGCTGATCCACGACGTGGCGGTGCAGAACCTCGACGTACTGTTCGCCATCGACCGCGCCGGCCTGGTTGGCGAAGACGGCCCGACTCACGCGGGCAGCTACGACTTGTCGTACCTGCGCTGCATCCCAGGCATGCTGGTGATGACCCCGAGCGACGAGAACGAGCTGCGCAAGATGCTTAGCACCGGCCACCTGTACAACGGTCCGGCGGCTGTTCGCTACCCGCGTGGCACCGGCCCGAATGCGCCGATCAGCGGCGACCTCGAACCGCTGGAAATCGGCAAGGGCGTGGTTCGTCGCCAAGGTGAGAACGTCGCCCTTCTGGTGTTTGGTGTTCAACTGGCCGAGGCCATGCAAGTGGCCGAGCAGATCAACGCGACTGTGGTCGACATGCGTTTCGTCAAGCCGCTGGACGAAGCCTTGGTGCTGGAGCTGGCTGGCAGCCACTCGCTGCTGGTGACCATTGAAGAGAACGCCATCATGGGTGGCGCGGGTGCTGCGGTGGGTGAGTTCCTTGCCAACGAAGCCGTGGTCAAACCGTTGCTGCACCTGGGGCTGCCGGACATCTATGTCGAGCATGCCAAGCCTGCGCAAATGCTGGCTGAGTGTGGGCTGGATGCAGCGGGGATCGAAGCTTCGGTGAAGGCCCGCATGGCCAAGCTCGGCCTCTAGGGCCTATTCGCGGGCACGCCCGCTCCCACAGGTAATCCACTGCTCTTAAGGCCGGAGATATACCTGTGGGAGCGGGCGTGCCCGCGAATGCTATGGTGCAGAAAATGAGAAACCCAACCTTTGCCACCCTGCTTTGCCTCCCTCTCCCGCTGCTGGCTGCCGAACGCGACGACGCCCTCAAGCTCCCCGACGTACTCATAAGCGCCAGCCGCCAGGTCGAGTCACGCACCGCCACCAGCGCCGCGAACACCGTCTTCACCCGCACCGACATCGACCGCCTGCAACCCACCAGCGTCACCGACCTACTCGCCCGCGTGCCCGGCGTACAAGTGGCCCCCACCGGTGGCCGTGGCAGCCTGCCTGGCATCTTCATACGCGGTACCAAGGCCGCACAGAGCCTGGTGCTGGTCGATGGCGTACGCATCGCCAACGCGACCTCTGGCGACAGCGGCCTGCAATTTCTGGACGTGGACCAGATCGAACGTGTCGAAGTGCTGCGCGGCTCGCGCTCGGCGGTGTACGGCAGCGATGCCATTGGTGGAGTGATCCAGATCTTTACCCGCCGTAGCAATGGCAACGGCCTGCAACCGCGCCTGCGCCTGGCAACGGGCAGCAACCAGACGTTCCAGCGAAGCCTTGGCCTCTCAGGAGGTAATGGCGAAACCCGGTTCAACCTCGGCGCCAGCCTGGATGAAACCGCCGGCATCGACTCGACCGGGCCATCATTCGCCAGCGACGGCGACCACGACGCCTACCGCAACAAGTCGCTCAACCTGAGCCTGAGCCACACCTTCGGCGAACGCTTCGAGGCCGGCCTGAACCTGCTCGACAGCCGTGGCCGCAGCGAGTACGACAACCCGTTCGGCGGCTTCGACCCGGTCACCTTCGAAAGCTTCGGGCAAAAGCCCTACACCGATTTCAGCGTTAGCAGCCTGGGCAGCTATTTCGATGCCCAGGTCACCGATACCTGGCATTCGCGGCTGGAACTGGCCCACAGTGAGAACCGCGACGACAAGCGCGACAAGCTCAGCGCCGAACGCTTCGTGTTCAACACCTACCGTGACCAGGTTTCCTGGCAGAACGACCTGGCCCTGGGCGAGCAACACAGCCTGCTGCTGGGTGGCGACTGGTACGAAGACCGCGTGCACGCCAGCACCGATTTCACCGAGGACAGCCGCTGGAACCGCGCCGTATTCGTCCAGCATCGTTACAAAGGCGAGCAATTCTCCACCGAAGTCGGCGTGCGCCTTGACCGTAACCAGCAGTTCGGCGGACAGACCACCTGGAGCGGCAGCCTGACCGTACCGTTGAATGCGCAGAACGACGTGCTGCTGTCCTACAGCGAAGGCTTTCGGGCGCCAACCTTCAATGACCTGTATTACCCCCAGTTCAGCAACCCGGGCCTGGACCCCGAGCACTCCAGAAGCTACGAGTTGCAATGGCGCAGCCAGCTGACCACGGACAGCCGCCTGGAAACCTCGCTGTACCGCGCAGACCTGCGCGATGCGATCGTGTTCGGCCAGGACTCGATACCCCGCAATGTCGCCTCGGCACGCATCAACGGTTTCGAGATGGCCCTGGCGCAACAATGGGGCCCGTGGCGCAGCCAGCTGGGCCTGGCACTGATCGACCCGCGTGACCGCGACAGCGGCCACACCCTCGCCCGCCGTGCCCGCCGCACACTGAGCCTGGACCTGGACCGTGAACTGGGGCGTTTCAGCGTGGGGGCAAGCTGGCAAGCAGTCAGCAGTAGCTATGACGATGAAGCCAACCGCAACCGCATCGGCGGCTATGGCCTGCTCGGTTTGCGCGGTAGCTGGGCAGCCACGGATGAAGTGAAACTGGAAGCAAAGCTGGATAACCTGCTGGACCGCGCCTACAACCGTGCCCTTTACAGCTATGAAGGCGCCTACCACCCGTACCGAGAAGAAGGCCGTACGCTGCTGTTCAGCCTTACCTGGACGCCGGCGCTTTAGCCGCGAGCAACGCGCACAGGCGGGCGGTGGCTTCGATCATCTGCCCGCTGGGGCGCTCCAGGCCTTTGTCAGGTACCACCAGCAAGCGGCCATCGGCAACCGCACGCAGTTGCGGCCAGGCCTTCCAGCTCGCAAGCTGCGCCTGATCGCCAGCCAGGATGACCTGCGGGTTGCGCAGCAGCACAGACTCCACATTCACCTGTGGCGCCGGCTGACTGAGGTCGGCGAACACATTGCGCGCCCCGCACACGGCCAAGGCATCGCTGACCACCTGCCGGCCACCCAAGGTGTACAAGGGGCGGTCCCAGACCTGATAGAACACCTGCAATGGCTCATCGCGCCGATACTGCTGACGCAGCTGCCCCAACCGCTCCCGCAGGGCCTGGGCGTACTGATGGCCTTGCTCGGCACGCCCGACGCGCCCGGCAATGGCCTCGATCTGCTCAATTAGTTGCTTGATGTCATGGGGTTCGGCACTGAAAGTCGCAATGCCCAGGCGCTTGAGCTGGTCGCGCTGGGCGGGCGGCACGCTGCCAGGCCACAGCAGTAACAGGTCAGGGCGCAGGCTGAGCAGGCGCTCCATGTCCAGTTGCCCTTGGCGCCCCACCGAGGGCAGGTCGCGCAGCGCCGCCGGCCGTTCACCACCGTCAAGCACACCCACCAGCAGGTCGTCGGCCTGCAGTTCGAGCATGATTTCAGTCATCGACGGCGCCAGACTGACGACCCGCATGGGTTCAGCGGCCAGTGCGGTGCAGGCTACCAGCACCAGAAGGCCAGCCAGCAGGCGCATTAACCGAGCTGACGCGGAATGCGATAGAGGTACAGCACCACCACGGTGGACAGCGCCAGCAGGATCTGCGGCACCGCTTCCAGTCCGACCAGCACCGACAGCGCAGCGACCCAGGCCGGGAAGCAGGCATACAGCATGGCCAAGCGCCGAACCCGCGCCAGTTCGATCCAGGCGGCGGGCTCTTCGCCCGTGCCAAGCACCTTGGAGGTGGCGATCAGGGCCCGCTTGTAAGCCCCGAAACGCGGCAGGCTGAGGAACATGGTCGCCGCGCCGGCAATGAACAGTGGCATGGCCAGCACCGGGATCAGTGCGTCACCGCCACCAAAGGCCCAGGTCATCACCGGCAGCGGCACCAGGCCCACCGCCAGGTACTGCCACCAGGCCAGCGCCAGGCGCCGCTTGACCTCGGTGCGGGTCACGCCTGGGGCGCCTCGCCTTGGTGTTCGTTGCCCAGCATGTGGCCCAATTTGCCGGCCTTGGTCGCCAGGTAGTAGCGGTTGTGCGGATTGTGGCCGGTGTGCAGCGGCACACGTTCGGCAACCACGATGTTCATGTCGGTCAGGGCTTTGACCTTGCGCGGGTTGTTGGTCATCAGCCGCAGCGACTTCACGCCCAGGTGCTCCAGCATCGGCAGGCACATGGCATAGTCGCGCTGGTCGGCGGCAAAGCCCAGGCGCTCATTGGCTTCGACGGTGTCGGCGCCGCCATCCTGCAGCTCGTAGGCGCGGATCTTGTTCAGCAGGCCAATGCCACGGCCTTCCTGGCGCAGGTACAGCAGCACGCCACGGCCTTCACGGGCGATGGCCTGCAGCGCGGCTTCCAGCTGAGAGCCGCAGTCGCAGCGCTGGCTGAACAGGGCATCGCCGGTCAGGCACTCGGAGTGCAGACGCCCCAGCACCGGCTGACCGTCCGCGATGTCACCCAGGCTGAGCACAACGTGCTCACGGCCAGTGGCTTCGTCGAGAAAGCCATGCATGGTGAAAGTCGCGAAAGGCGTCGGGAGTTTAGAGGCGGCAACAAAGACGACGGGCACGTTGTGCTCCTGGAATAAGTAGGAAATTTCTCGTGAGCCGATTGTATCAGCAGGTTGGGGGATGTGGGCTGGCTGAATACCGTGGCTTAAGATCGAAAAGTTCGATGCTTAGGCTATCCAGGCCCGGCCCTGGCTTCAGTGCGGTTTGCTATCCGAAGTGAACGGATACGGCTGCTTCCAGCGCTCGAAGATCGGCTTCAGTTCGCCACTGCGCACCAACTCGGCCATGCGCTTGTCAAACAGGTCGCTCAAGGCTTTGGCCTGGTCGTTACGGGTAAAGGCCAGGTACAGCGGCAGCTCGGCCACATGCGTGCGACGGAAGCGCTCAGGCTGGGAGCTTTGGCCGAGCACGTAGTCAACCTCGGTCAGCGCATCGATATAGAAATCCACCCGGTCATGCTCAAGCATCGGCAAGATGCCTTCGCGGCGCTGAACTTCCCGGAAGTCATGCACATTGGGCAGATAGCTGGCGTAGTCATAGCCGCGTACCCACGCCAGGCGGTATTTACCCACGTTCTCAGAGGTGGGCACAGGCTTGCTGGCCAGCCCCAAGGCGTAGATATGGTCCATGTCGAAGTGCCAGCGCGGGTAAAGGTTATCGTCGTTCTCTGCCTTGTACGAACCCACCCAGGCATCAGCCTCGCCCCGTTTCACCAACCCGACCGCCCGGCTGTAGGGCGCGCTCTGGGTCACCACCTTGACCCCGGCCGGCTCGAACACCTTGCGCAGCACGTCCCAGGCGACCCCGGTACCGTCGGCGTTGGTATAGTCGAGCCACTCTTCACTGACCAAATGTATCTGCTTCGGCACACCGTCAGCAGCTGTCACCCACGGGGCAACACTCAGCAGCATTGCCAGCAGCACAGTCCTTATGGCCATTCACGCGCTCCCTGTTTCAGGCAACCGCCCACACCAGAACCTGCATGCCCAGCCAGGCGAACACGCCGGCCAGGATATCGTCGAGCATGATACCGACGCCCCCGTGCACATGGCGGTCGATCCAGCGGATCGGCCACGGCTTGAGGATGTCGAAGAAGCGGAACATCAGGAACCCTGCCAGCAGCCACTGCCAGCCTTCCGGCACCAGCCAGAGGGTGATCCACATGCCGACAATCTCATCCCAGACAATGCCTTCATGGTCGTGTACACGCAAGTCATTGGCGACTTTGCCGCACAACCAGAAGCCAAACAGCATGCTCACGCCGAGCAGCAGCCAGTACCCCCAGTCGGGCAGCATCTGCCACAACGGGATGAACGGTATGGCCACCAGCGAACCCCAGGTGCCTGGGGCCTTGGGCAAGGTGCCGGAACCGAAGCCGAAGGCGATGAAGTGCCACGGGTTGCGCCAGACCGAAGGCGGAACGAACTCCGCAGGCACCTGGTTGGGGTGATCGGTCACGGTGTCTCCCTAAAGTGTTGATAGCCCCGCTGAACGGGGGTGATGTCCCGGCCCTGCGCGTCGCGCAAGGTCACACCCTGCCCTTCGAGCACACGGCCAATGGTATGCACCTCGACGAAACCGAGGTTGGCCAAGGGCGCCAGCGCCTCAGGCGGCAGCGTGAAGGCCAGCACGTAATCGTCGCCACCCGCAAGCGCAGCCTGCACTGCCGCCTCGCGGCCGAGGAAGGCCTCTACAGCAGGAGACACTGGCACCTGATCCAGGTTCATCTCCAGCGCCACGCCGGACGCCTTGGCGATATGCCCACAATCTGCGAGCAGGCCATCGGAGATGTCCAGTGCTGCGGTGGCCTGGCCGCGCAGCAGCGTGCCCAGGGTGAGCTGCGGCATCGGCGACCAGTAATGGGCAAGCAGCGACTCAGCCAGCTCGGCGGGCGCCTCGCGCTCACCCAGTACCAGCGGCAATGCACCGGCGGCCTTGCCCAAAACCCCGCCGACGCACAGCAAGTCGCCTGGCCGTGCACCGCTGCGGCGCAACGCCTGGCCAGCCGGCACGCGGCCGAACACGGTAACGGTGATGCTCAGTGGCCCTCGGGTGGTATCCCCCCCGATCAGGCTCATGCGGCAGCGGTGGGCCATGCGGCTTAGGCCGTCCGCAAAGGCGGCCAGCCAGTCTGGGCCAACATCCGGCAGGGTCAGGGCGAGGGTGAAGCCGATTGCGGTCGCACCCATGGCCGCCAGGTCACTGGCCGCCACGGCCAACGAGCGCTGGCCGAGCAGAAGCGGATCGCAGACAGCAGGAAAATGCACCCCGGCGACCAGGGTATCGGTCGACACCGCCAGTTGCTCACCCGGGGGAAGCTGCAGCAGGGCGCAATCGTCACCGATCCCCAGTGCCACGCCCTCGCCGCCCTGCGCACAGGGCGCGGCGGCGAAGTAATGGTTGATCAGCTCGAACTCACCCATGGGCAGGCAGCGCCGGAATCAGCGCTTGTTCGCCTTGACTTCTGCTTCACGCAGGGCCGGAGCGAGCTTGTCCAGCACGCCGTTGACGAACTTGTGGCCATCAGTGGCACCGAAGACCTTGGCCAGCTCGACACCTTCGTTGATCACGACGCGGTAAGGCACATCGACGCGCTTGATCAGTTCCCAGGTGGACAGACGCAGCACGGCCAGTTCGACCGGGTCGAGCTCTTCCAGTGCGATGGTCATGCAAGGCACCAGCGCCTTGTCGATTTCGCCCTTGATTGCCGGGACTCCATGCAGGATCTCGCGGAAATAGGCACCGTCGACATCGGTGAAATCGTTATCCACCCGGAACTGCGCTTCGATCTCGTTCAGCGAATGCTGGGCCATGTGCCACTGGTACAGGGCCTGGGTCGCGAGCTTGCGGGCTTCGCGGCGCTTGGCGCTCTTCGAGGGCTTGCCGGCATCCGCAGGTTTTGGATCGCGCGGGTTGAAACGATCGCTTTCGTCGCTAATCACTTGGCCTCCAACTGCGCCAGCAGGCTGACCATTTCCAGAGCGGACAGGGCAGCTTCAGCACCTTTGTTGCCGGCCTTGGTGCCGGAACGTTCGATGGCTTGCTCGATGGAGTCGACGGTCAGTACGCCGAAGGCCACCGGAACACCGAACTCCATGGATACCTGGGCCAGGCCCTTGGTGCATTCGCCCGCCACGTATTCGAAGTGCGGGGTACCACCACGGATCACGGCACCCAGGGCGATGATCGCGTCGTAGGCGCCTTGCTGGGCGACCTTCTGTGCCACCAGCGGGATTTCGAATGCACCCGGGGCACGGATGATGGTGATGTCGCTTTCGCTGACACCGTGGCGTACCAGGGCATCAACGGCACCGCTTACCAGGCTTTCGACGACGAAGCTGTTGAAGCGGCCAACCACCAAAGCATAGCGACCTTTGGGGGCGATGAAGGTACCTTCGATGGTCTTCAGGGTCATTCCGATATTCTCATCTTCAAGAGCGAGGCCGCATGCTGGCGGCCTCGACAGGGGTATGGACTCGAGCTGGAGGGCGTCACTGCCGCCTCAAGTCACTCGGAGGGCACGTATTCTACAACTTCCAGATCGAATCCGGATATCGCATTGAACTTCATCGGCGAACTCATCAGGCGCATCTTGCGCACACCGAGGTCGCGCAGGATCTGTGAACCGGCACCCACGGTGCTGTAGGTGGTCGGTGCCTTGGCCGGTGCATCGCCCGCGCTTTCGCGGATGTGCGCCAGCAGCACGTCGCCGTCCAGCGGGTGGCCCAGCAGCAGCACCACGCCGCTGCCGGCCTCGGCCACGGCAGCCATGGCCGCACGCAGGCTCCAACGGCCCGGCTGCTTGACCAGCAGCAGGTCGCGCAGCGGGTCCATGTTGTGCACGCGCACCAGGGTTGGCTCTTCGGCGCAGATCTTGCCCAGGGTCAGGGCCATGTGCACGTCGCCTTCCACCGCATCGCGGTAGGTGACCAGGTTGAACTCACCCAGCTCGCTTTCCACCGGCTGCTCGGAAACGCGCTGCACAGTGCGCTCGTGGATCATGCGGTAGTGGATGAGGTCGGCGATGGTACCGATCTTCAGGCCGTGCTCGGCGGCGAACACTTCCAGTTCCGCACGGCGCGACATGGTGCCGTCGTCGTTCATCACTTCGCAGATGACGCCGCTTGGCTCGAAACCAGCCATGCGCGCCAGGTCGCAGGCGGCTTCGGTGTGGCCGGCGCGGGCCAGGGTACCGCCAGGCTGGGCCATCAGCGGGAAGATGTGGCCTGGGCTGACAATGTCTTCGGCCTTGGCATCCTTGGCGGCGGCAGCCTGCACGGTACGGGCGCGGTCAGCGGCGGAAATGCCGGTGGTAACGCCTTCGGCGGCTTCGATCGACACGGTGAACTTGGTGCCGAAGCCCGAGCCGTTGCGCGGCGCCATCAGCGGCAGCTTCAGCGTTTCGCAACGCTCGCGGGTCATCGGCATGCAGATCAGGCCACGGGCGTGCTTGGCCATGAAGTTGATGTGCTCAGGCAGGCAGCACTCGGCTGCCATGATGATGTCGCCTTCGTTTTCGCGGTCTTCGTCATCCATGAGGATGACCATTTTGCCCTGGCGGATGTCTTCAACCAGTTCTTCGATGCTGTTGAGCGCCACGCGGCACCCCCTTCTCAATCAGGATTTCAAGAAGCCGTTGGCGGCCAGGAAGCTTTCGGTAATGCCACTGCCCTTGCTCGGTTCAGCAGCCTTGTCACCCAGCAGCAAGCGCTCCAGATAACGGGCCAGCAGGTCGACCTCAAGGTTTACCCGACGCCCTGCGCGGTAGTCGGCCATGATGGTTTCGGACAGGGTGTGCGGGACAATGGTCAGCTCGAACTCGGCGCCATTGACCTCATTGACCGTCAGGCTGGTGCCGTCGACGGTGATCGAACCCTTGTGGGCGATGTACTTGGCCAGTTCCTTCGGTGCACGCACGCGGAACTGGATGGCGCGGGCGTTATCGCTGCGCGAGATGATTTCACCAACCCCGTCGACGTGGCCGCTGACCAGGTGCCCGCCCAGGCGGGTGGTGGGGGTCAGGGCCTTTTCCAGGTTGACCTTGCTGCCACTCTTGAGGTCGATGAATGCGGTGCGCTTGAGGGTTTCGACGCTGACGTCGGCCCAGAAGCCGTCACCCGGCAGTTCGACAGCGGTCAGGCACACACCGTTGACAGCGATGCTGTCGCCGAGCTTGACGTCATCCAGGTCGAGCTTGCCGGTCTCGACGTAGACGCGCACGTCGCCACCCTTGGGGGTGAGGCTGCGGATGGTGCCGATGGATTCGATGATGCCGGTGAACATGGGGTCTTCCTCAAAAACGGTTTGCACGGGGCAAGCCCGGCATTATACGCCGGGCGCCGGCAGGGGGATGGCCGTGACCCGCCAGTCATCGCCCACTGCGCGCATTTCGGTAATTTTCAGCCGCGGTGCTTTGCTCATCTTGTCCAGCGGCCAGTCCAGCAACGGGCGGGCGTTGGAGCCGAGGAAGGTGCCGGCGACGAAGAACTGGTACTCGTCGACCAGGCCTTGCCGGGCAAAGGCGCCGACCAAGCCGGCACCGGCTTCCAGCAGGATTTCGTTCACGCCACGCGCCGCCAGGGCTTGCAGCAGCGCAGGCAGGTCGACCTGGCCATTGTCGCCCGGCAGGCTGAGCAACTCGTGGCCGGCAGCGGCATAGCCTGGGTCATCTGCGACAGCGGTCACCACCAGGGCCGGGCCGGCCTGGAAGAACGGCGCATCCAGTGGCAGGCGCAGGCGGCCATCGACCAACACGCGCAGCGGTGTGCGGCTGAGCGCCAGGGCGGTGGTTTCGGGGTCTAGGCCCAGCTCGTCGCCGCGCACGGTCATGCGGGCGTTGTCGGCCAGCACGCTGGCAGCGCTGGTCAGCACCACGCTGGAACGGGCACGCAGGCGCTGCACCGCGGAACGGGCAGCCGGGCCGGTGATCCACTGGCTTTCGCCACTGGCCATGGCGGTGCGGCCATCCAGGCTCATAGCCAGCTTGGCGCGCACGAACGGCAGGCCATGTTCCATGCGTTTGAGAAAGCCCGGGTTGAGCGCGCGGGCCTCGGCTTCGAGCACGCCGCTGGCCACTTCAATACCCGCCTCGGCCAAACGCCGCAGGCCCTGCCCCGCCACTTGCGGGTTAGGGTCCTGCATGGCAGCCACCACCCGCGCCACACCGGCGTTGACCAGCGCTTCGGCACAGGGCGGCGTGCGGCCATGGTGGCTGCACGGCTCCAGGGTGACGTAGGCGCAGGCACCGCGGGCACGCTCACCGGCCTGGCGCAGGGCATGCACTTCGGCATGCGGCTCGCCGGCGCGCACGTGCCAGCCTTCGCCGACCACTTCGCCGTCGCGCACGATCACGCAGCCTACACGGGGGTTGGGGTGGGTGGTGTACACGCCTTTGCGCGCCAGCTCCAGCGCGCGGGCCATGTAGTGGGCGTCAAGGATGGCGGCTTGGCTGGGCATGTTCACTCTTTAGCCGGCTCACGGGCCAGGCGGTCGATTTCTTCGCGGAACTCGTCCAGGTCCTGGAAGCGCCGGTACACCGAGGCAAAGCGGATGTAGGCCACTTCGTCGAGCTTGCGCAGCTCGGCCATGACCATTTCACCCACCACCAGCGATTTCACTTCGCGCTCGCCAGTGGCGCGCAGCCGGCTCTTGATGTGCGCCAGCGCCGCTTCCAGCCGTTCGACGCTGACCGGGCGCTTTTCCAGGGCCCGTTGCATGCCGGCACGCAGCTTGTCTTCGTCGAAGGGCTGGCGTGTGCCGTCCTGCTTGATCAGCCGGGGCAGCACCAGCTCGGCGGTTTCGAAGGTGGTGAAACGCTCGCCACAGGCCACACATTCGCGGCGGCGGCGCACCTGCTCGCCCTCGGCAACGAGGCGAGAATCGATGACCTTGGTGTCGTTGGCACCGCAAAAGGGACAGTGCATGGTGGCAGGCAACAAAAAAAGGGAGGGCCATGGTAGCGCATTGCACTGGCAAGACAAGCCAAAGGGGTTAACATCCATGGGAATTCTGCCCGTGAAGGACTACCCCATGCACTACCGAGCGCTCGTCGTGCTGTGCTGCGCCGCCCTGCTCACCGCCTGCGGCAGCGACAGGCCAAAGACCGATGCATCCCCTGCACCCACGCCCGCTCGCGCGGCCAAACCGGCAGAAGTGCTGGGCCCGCTGCCGGCCTACCAGCGTGAGCTCAGTGGTACCTTGCTGGAAATACCAGCCGGGGCAGACGTGGAACTGGCCTTGCTGGTGATCGACGAACGCGACCGCCCGCAACGCCTGCTGGCCAGCAGCAACCTGACCGGCACCGGCCAGGCCCTGCCCTACCACCTGCGCTTCAACCCCGAGGCCTTCCCGGCCGGTGCGCGGGTCGAGCTACGTGGCCGGGCCAGCAGCTCCGGCCAGCTGATCATGCACCTGCCACCGGTGCGTATTACCCAAGCGCAGACCCAGGCCACCGGCCCGCTGCGTTTCGAGAAGGCGCCGTAAGTGGCTCCACTGGCCCTGCAACAGGCCCTCAGCGGCCTGATAGGCGAAGCGCGCCTGGTGGTCAGCGAGCTGCCCGGCTGCGACCTGAAGCTGTGGCTGATCGACGACCAGAACATGGACCGCGCCTTCAGCAGCGAAGAAACCCGGCGCATTCTTGAAGAGCCGCCCTACTGGAGCTTTTGCTGGGCCAGCGGCCTGGCCATGGCCCGCTACCTGGCCGAGCGCCCGGAATGGGTGGCCGGCAAGCGCGTGCTGGACTTTGGCGCCGGCTCCGGTATCGCTGGCATTGCCGCCGCACGCGCCGGTGCACTGGAAGTGGTGGCCTGCGACCTCGACCCGCTGGCCCTCGATGCCTGCCGCGCCAATGCCGCCCTGAACAGGGTTGAGCTGAACTACAGCAGCGACTTCTTTGCCGAAGAAGACCGCTTTGACCTGATCCTGGTTGCCGATGTGCTGTATGACCGCGCCAACCTGCCGCTGCTGGATGCCTTCCTCGGTCGCGGCCGCCAGGCGCTGGTGGCCGACTCGCGGGTTCGCGACTTCAGCCACCCGCTGTACCAGCAGTTGGGCGTGCTCGAAGCGCTGACCCTGCCAGACCTGGCCGAGCCACACGAATTCCGCCGGGTCAGCCTGTACCACGCCAGCCGCGACACCTTATAGTGGTGCCATACACGAGTTTGCGAGAGTCGCGATGACCCAAGACACGCCTTACATTTTCGACGCTACCGATGCCACCTTCCAGCAACTGGTGATCGAGAACTCCTTCCACAAGCCGGTGCTGGTGGACTTCTGGGCCGAGTGGTGTGCACCGTGCAAGGCACTGATGCCGCTGCTGGCGAAGATTGCCGAGGGTTACCAGGGCGAGCTGCTGCTGGCCAAGATCAACTGCGACGTAGAGCAGCAAGTGGTTGCCCAGTTCGGCATTCGCAGCCTGCCGACCGTGGTGCTGTTCAAGGACGGCCAGCCGGTAGACGGCTTTGCCGGTGCCCAGCCGGAATCGGCGATTCGCGCCATGCTCGAACCGCATGTGCAGATGCCTGCCGCACCTGCAGCTTCGCCACTGGAACAGGCCAAGGCGCTGTTCGCCGAAAGCTGCTTTGCCGAAGCCGAAGCGCAGTTGCAGGCGCTGCTGGGTGAGGACAACAGCAATGCCGAGGCGCTGATCCTGTATGCCCGCTGCCTGGCCGAGCGTGGTGAGTTGGGCGAGGCCCAGGTGGTGCTGGATGCGGTCAAGACGGACGAGCACAAAGCTGCGCTGGCCGGTGCCAAGGCACAGCTGACGTTCCTGCGTCAGGCGGCCAGCCTGCCGGAAGTGGCGGACCTGAAAAGCCGATTGGCGCAGAACCCACAGGATGACGAAGCGGCTTACCAGCTGAGCATTCAGCAGCTGGCGCGCCAGCAGTATGAGGCGGCGCTGGAGGGGTTGCTGAAGCTGTTCCAGCGTAACCGTGGCTACGAGAACGGTTTGCCGCAGAAGGCATTGCTGCAAGTGTTCGAGTTGCTCGGCGGCGATCACCCGCTGGTTGGCGTGTATCGCCGCAAGCTGTCGGCGGCGATGTTCTGACCTGCCCAGCACCGTTAGTGGGGTGAGGGTGGATAGCACAATCGCTATCAACCCTTCACCTGCAGGCGTCAACCACCATTGCGCATGGCCACGAACTCGGCCGCAGTCAGCAACGGCATTGGAATGATGACAACCGCAAACTGCATGTAGGTCGGATTGCGGTGGATCGCCTGCAGCACACTGAATTTAGAAACCCCACCTGCTGTGAAAACGCCGCCCGACACTGACCCGTCCCCCGCCAACACCTTCCAATCGGTTTCCTCCAACGGCACTTCCTGCTCGCCGGTCCCCCAGCCCACATAACAGAAAGTCAACTTTAACTTGTTGCCAACGGCTGCAATTTTAAAGTAATGGGTAGGCTGAGCATTGAGCACGATCATCGTTGAGTAATACGGCAACAGGGTGAAGCCCGTAATTATCCGAACAATATCAACGGGGTTTCTTTTCAAGGTATCGAGCAGTGCAGCATCCTTGCGAGTCAACGGGTTTTGGCCATAGCGGACACCGCCATCGTCTTGCGGGATGTAACTGCAAAAGCGACCGTCAGGCACGAGTTGCCCTAACGTTTCCGACGCGAATCGCCAGATCGGCGCGGCAGGGTTGACTGTATTCAGCGCCAAGCGCTGACCGGCACTACCGGCGGAAACGATCCGGACCAAGGGGCTGACGTGCGAAGAATAGAGGGCAGCCTCAGGGGCTAAGGCGCCCGCGTCAAAAAGTGCCGCTTCAGCCAGACTGGCCTGGGCAACCGTGGCATCCGGATCGCCCTCATCAAGCCCGGTGAATCTTAAATACCCACGCGGGAAAATTATCTGGGCCAATTGCTCGAAATCGCGCCCATAGTACCCTGCATCGGGAATGTGACTGCTTTGCAGGTAGCATAGGCCCGAATGGCTTTCATCCACGCTCAGCCTGTCAGCACGCCCATCGCTCACACTGGCAGAAAGTGAACCATTGTTCTCGCTGGCGTTAGCCATATACAAAACATGGGGAAGCGGAGCTTGAGCGCGCCGCAGATAGAAGCGCAAATCCTTCATCAGCCACTCGCCATAAGTGACATCATCGGTTTTGGGCAGCACAACAACTTTGTCCCTTGCAGGGAGGCTGTCAAAACGGAGCTTGAATGGCAAGCCGGCATCGGTGTCACGCTGTCCCCACCCCAGAAACCCTATGGAGAAGTCGGCTCCAACCGACAGCGTAAAGACTGTGTCGCCGTTGTATTTATATGTCCCAACACACTGGTCCAACCTGAAGGACTGAAACAGTGCCAGGCGCTCATTCTGGCTACCAGCAACTACTTCCAGTAGATCTGCATAAGCGGCGCCTGGCGCTCTTTGAAACTCGTAGCTCATGTAGGATACAAAGCGCCTTGCGAAGGTGATTGTTTCACTGTTGCCAGTTGGAAACTCCGGCAGCGGACTGCCCAACACACACCGGGTCACCAGCCAACCACTTGGGCGTCGATGAACAAAGTCCAGCGTATCGGTGTGGACAGTATCCGGCCTCTGCTGGTAATAGCGCAGCGTTCAACTTTTCAGCGTTAAAAGCAAAGTGCATGCGCCAACCGCGCAAGTCGTACGCTTGCACTACTGCATCGTTTTCAGTCTTCATGGCAGGTTTCCGTAAATGAAGGCCTGCCCATTCAAATCCTCTATGTGGCGAATAAAAACTGGCAGTTTTACCAGTTGACGGCTGCCACCCTTGGCTTAACCCTGCCCACTTGCATCACCCTGCCAACAGTACAGTGGGGCATCCTCGCCGGCCAGCACACGAACCTCAGCACTGTGTCGCAAACGCACCAGCAGCCTCTTGCCCGCTGTTGCGCTACCGGTCAGGCCCGCCAGGTTATCCAGCAACTCGGGGCCAGATAGCTGCCCGGCCTGGCGCAACAAATCGAGTGCCGCCGCCCACTGCCCGTCATCCTGGCGCGCAGCCGCCACCGGAGCCGCTGCAACGGCCTGCGCCACCACCGGCACCTCGACCTGCCGCCCCAACTGCGCCCACTCTTCAGGCGCCAGCTCGATGGTCAGGTCCACCGGCCAGTCACCAATCTGTCCACGAATTCTCACGACGCTTCCTTCTAACCAGGTCAGTACCCCATCCTACCGCATGATGAAACCTGCATTACACAGGCTGGCGGCGCGCAGAAAAGTTGTTATAACATAACCCAATCATTCAGCCCGCCCCGGAGCCGTCCATGCGTCGCCTGCTGCTTGCCCTGCCCTTCGCCTTGCTACCACTGGCCGTGGCCCATGCCCACGATGACCATGATCACGACCACGCCCATGGCACCCTCGGCGCCCACGAGCATGGCGTAGCCAAGCTCAACGTCGTGCTCGATGGCAACACCCTGGAACTGGAACTGGACAGCCCGGCGATGAACCTGGTCGGTTTCGAACATGCCGCCAGCAGCGATGCCGACAAAGCCAAGGTCGCCGCTGTGCGCCAGCAGCTTGAACAGCCACTGAAGCTGTTCGGCCTCTCTGCTGCCGCAGGCTGCAAAGAAGATCAGCAAGAGCTGGAAAGCCCACTGTTCGGTGACGCCCCGAAAGCCGACGACGATGGCGACGAACATGAGCACGGCCACCAGCACAGCGACATCGGCGCCCACTACCAGCTGACCTGCGCCAACCCCGACAAACTGGCACAAGTGGACCTCGGCCCGCTGTTCAAGGCCTTCCCGGCCACCCAGAAGATCAACGTGCAACTGATCGGCCCGAATGGCCAGAAAGGTGTGGAAGCCACGCCGGCCAAGGCAGCGGTCGCTTTCTGAATGAGCCAGCCGTTGATCGAACTGCGTGATTTGGTGTTTGCCTGGCCAGGCCAGCCGCCGCTGCTGGATATTCCGGCCTTCCACCTGGACGCTGGTGAAGCCCTGTTTCTCAAGGGCCCCAGCGGCAGTGGCAAGACCACCTTGCTGGGCCTGCTGGGCGGCGTGAATGTACCGGCTCAGGGCCACATCCAGTTGCTTGGCCAAGACCTTGGCAGCCTGGGCCAGGGGGCGCGTGACCGCTTCCGCGTCGACCACACGGGTTATATCTTCCAGCAGTTCAACCTGCTGCCGTTCCTGTCGGTACGCGAAAACGTCGAACTGCCCTGCCGCTTCTCGCGCAGCCGCAAGGCCCGCGCCGAACAGCGCCATGGCAGTGTCGACCAGGCAGCCAGCACACTGCTGGCCCACCTGGGGCTGGATGACTCCGCCCTGCTCGCCCGCCGCGCCGACAGCCTGTCGATCGGCCAGCAGCAACGGGTGGCCGCCGCCCGCGCACTGATCGGCCAGCCCGAGCTGGTGATTGCTGACGAACCGACCTCTGCACTAGACGCCGATACCCGCGAAGCGTTCATCCGCCTGCTGTTCGACGAATGCCGCGCCGCCGGTGCCAGCCTGCTGTTCGTCAGCCACGACCAAAGCCTGGCGCCACTGTTCGACCGCCACCTTTCCCTGGCCGACCTCAACCGCGCCGCCAAGCCCCGGGAGGCCTGATGTACCTGCTCCGCCTTGCCCTGGCCAGCCTGGCCAACCGCCGTTTCACCGCCTTCCTCACCGCGTTTGCCATCGCCCTGTCGGTGTGCCTGCTGCTGGCCGTGGAGCGCGTTCGCACCGAGGCCCGCGCCAGCTTCGCCAGCACCATCAGCGGTACCGACCTGATTGTCGGCGCCCGCTCCGGCTCGGTGAACCTGCTGCTGTATTCGGTATTCCGCATTGGCAACGCGACCAACAACATCCGATGGGACAGCTTCCAGCATTATGCGCAGGACCCGCGGGTGAAGTGGGCGATCCCTATCTCGCTGGGCGACTCGCATCGCGGCTACAGGGTGATGGGCACCACGACGGATTACTTTGATCATTACCAGTACGGCCGCCGCCAGCACCTGGAATTGAGCCAAGGGCGTGAGTTCGCCAGCGACCCGTTCGAGGTGGTACTCGGTGCCGAAGTCGCCGAGGCGTTGCACTACAAGCTGGGGGACAAGCTGGTGCTGGCCCATGGTGTGGCAGCGATCAGCCTGGTCAAGCATGACGACAAGCCGTTCACCGTGGTTGGCGTGCTCAAGCGCACCGGCACACCGGTCGACCGCACCTTGCACATCAGCCTGGGCGGCATGGAAGCCATCCATATCGACTGGCACAATGGCGTACCGGCCCGTGGCGCCGGGCGCATCAGCGCCGATCAGGCACGTACGATGGACCTGCAACCTGCCGCCATCACCGCGTTCATGCTGGGCCTGAACAACAAGATCGCGACGTTCAGCCTACAACGGGAAATCAACGAATATCGCAGCGAGCCGCTGCTGGCGATCCTGCCTGGGGTGGCCCTGCAAGAACTGTGGAGCCTGATGGGCACGGCGGAACAGGCGCTGTTCGTGGTGTCGCTGTTTGTGGTGCTGACCGGCTTGATCGGCATGCTCACGGCCATTCTCACCAGCCTCAACGAGCGCCGGCGAGAAATGGCAATCTTGCGGTCGGTCGGGGCCAGGCCGTGGCATATCGCAGGGCTGCTGGTGCTGGAAGCGCTGTCACTGGCGGCAGTCGGGATCGTGGCCGGGCTGGGGTTGCTGTATGCGGGTATCGCCTTGGCACAGGGGTATGTGCAGGCCAACTATGGGTTGTATTTGCCGCTGGCATTGCCGAGTGCTCATGAGTGGACCTTGCTGGCTATCATCCTTGGGGCCGCGTTGCTGATGGGTAGCGTGCCGGCTTGGCGGGCTTACAGGCAATCGCTGGCCGACGGCCTGTCCATTCATCTTTAAGAGCCTGCAATGATCAGAAACCTCACTGCCTCCTTCGCGGGCTCGCCCGCGAAGAGGCCGGCAATGCACATGCTGCTGGCCCTACTGTTGGTGATAGCGATGCCTCTGTGGGCCGCCGAACCCAAAGAGCTGGACTGGCCTGCCCTGATCCCCGAAGGCGCCCCGGTCATCCCGCCACAACTGGCGCCGCTGCATGACATGTCACAGCTCAGCAACGCCCTGTCTGCCGAGTCCGCCCCACCCGCTCGCCAGCAAGCGCCCGACGCGCCCGTGGTGAAAAGCCTCGACGGCCAGCAAATCAAACTGCCAGGCTACATCGTGCCGCTTGAGGTCAGCGAAGAAGGCCGCACCACCGAGTTCCTGCTGGTGCCGTACTACGGCGCGTGCATCCACGTCCCCCCGCCACCGTCAAACCAGATCGTGCATATTTTCAGCGAAATAGGCGTACGCGTCGAAGACCTCTACCAACCCTACTGGATCGAGGGAAAGATGCAGGTTAGAGCCTCCAGCAGCGAACTGGCCGATGCCGGCTACCAGATGGAGGCCGAGAAAATCTACGCGTATGAGCTGAGATGAGAACTGTTTCGAATTCATGAAGACGCTTCTTTGAGCTGGGTCAAACTTTGTGTTTAACCAGCTCCGTACCATTGGACTACTCGATTAATAACGTCCTTTGGGAGCTTCCATGAACAAGTCCTTGCTCGGCGCCTCGCTTGTGGCCCTTGCGCTCGCCGCCCCTGCCGCCCACGCCTACCAGGCAGGGGACATGATTTTGCGCGCAGGCGCCATTACCACTGCCCCGAACGAAAGCAGCGGCGACCTGAAGTTCGACGGCAACAAGGTGTCAGGCACCAAGGCAACCCTGGACAGCGATACCCAGCTGGGCCTGACCTTCGCCTACATGCTCACCGACCACATCGGCCTGGAGCTGCTGGCAGCCACCCCGTTCAAGCACACCGTGGGCGTAAAAGGCCTGGGCGGCGGGCTGGACGGCAAGCTGGCAGACATCAAGCAACTGCCACCGACCCTGTCGCTGCAGTACTACCCGATGGAGCCGAACTCGCGCTTCCAACCGTATGCCGGTGTGGGCATCAACTACACCCTGTTCTTTGACGAAGACTTGAGCAGCGCACGCAAGCAACAAGGCTTCAGCAACCTCAAGCTGCAAGACTCGGTAGGGATTGCCGGCCAGCTGGGCATGGACTACATGCTCACCGACAACCTGCTGGTCAACGCCTCGGTCTGGTATGTCGACATCGACACCAAGGCCAGCGTCAATGGCCCGACCGCACTGGGCTACAGCAAGACCAAGGTCGACGTAGACGTTGACCCGTGGGTGTACATGGTCGGCCTTGGCTACAAGTTCTGACCGGAACACGGCAGGGCGGCTTCGGCCGCCCTTTCTCGTTGCAGCCACAGCCAGTACCCCAGCGCGACCGCACTGATGGCCATGCCAAGCCCACACACCGCAAGCCACCCCCATCGGGCATACACCCGGCTCGCCAGCACCGCACCCAACCCGCTACCGACCGAATAGCAGCACATATAAGCACCAATCAATCGGCTAGCCATCGCGCCACGCCCTGCCAGCAACACGCTTTGGTTGGTGACATGCACTGCCTGCACGGCGAAGTCCAGCATCAGCACACCGAGCACGAAAACGATCAACGACTGCCCGACAAAGGCCGTGGGCAACCACGACAGCGTCAGCAACGCCAGCGCCAGCCCGGTGGTGCGCGCTCCCAGCCCCAGATCGGCCAAGCGACCAGCGCGCGCTGCCGCCAACGTACCGGCCACACCTGCCAGACCGAACAGGCCAATCTCAGTATGGCTCAACGCCAATGGCGCAGCGCTCAGAGGCATGACCATGGCGCTCCACAGCACGCTGAACGCGGCGAAGATCAATACGCCGAACACGCCGCGCTGGCGCAGCAGCCTGTCGTGCCGAAACAAGCGGAATTGGGACACGATCAGCTCTCGGTAACCGGGACGCTGCACCAACGCCAGCGCCAGCAAGAGCACTGCGGCCACGAGATAAACACTGCGCCAGCCGGCCAGGTCAGCCACCCCACCCGCCACCAGGCGCGCCAACAGAATGCCCAGCACCACACCGCTCGTGACGGTGCCTACCGCTTGCCCTTGCTCAGCGGGCGAGGCCAGGCTGGCGGCATGCGCCACCATCACCTGCACCATCACGGCCATCAGCCCGGTGATGGCCAGCGCCAGCAACAGCATCACCCAGTTTGGCGCCATGCCCACGCCGACCAGCGCCAAGGCCGAGAACAGCAACTGGCCGAGCAACAGGCGTTTGCGGTCGATCAAGTCCCCAAGCGGCACAATCAGCAGCAGCCCCAGGGCATAGCCCGCCTGGGTTGCACCCACTACCCAGCCAATCTGCTGCTGTGCCACACCCAGTTCGGCGGCCATCGATTCGAGCAGCGGTTGGGCAAAGTACACCGTCGCCACCGCCATGGCGCTGGTGATCGCAAGCAGCAGGGTTATCCAGCGTGTCATCGGGGTGGCCTCGATAATGTAGTTTCGAATTGAAACCACTTATGGCTATTTAGCAAAAGTGGTTTTAATCTGCAACCAGACAATCAGGACAGGCCTGCCACATGCTCGATGAAAACAATGCGCAATGCCCGGTAGCCCGTGCCTTGGAGATATTGGGTGACCGCTGGGCGCTGATGATCCTGCGCGATGCCTTCGATGGCCTGCGACGCTTCAGCGAATTTCAGAAGAACCTGGGGCTGGCGAAGAACATCCTCGCCTCACGGCTCAAGCTGCTGGTGGAAAGTGGGTTGCTGATGACGCAGCCAGCTTCGGATGGCAGTGCCTACAAGGAATATGTGCTGACCGAGAAGGGGCGGTCGGTGTTCCCCGTGGTGGTGGGCCTGAGGCAGTGGGGGGAGCGGTATCTGTTTGAAGCGGGCGAGGCGCGTTCGGAGCTGGTGGAAGGCGCTACCGGGCAGACGATCGAGGTCATCCAGGTACGGGCTGAAGATGGGCGGGTATTGGCTGCCGAGGATTGCCTGCGCAGAGTTGTGCGGCACGGGTGATTTTGGGGCGGCTGGCTTGCCGGCAATTGGGGCGCGCAGCGCCCCTAGGGCCTCAGGCCTTGCCCAGAAGCCGCGCCAGACCTTCAACCATTGGCGTCGCCTGCGGAAACTCGAACCGCGTCAGCAAGCGCTGATTATCCGCCCGCGAATGGCGAATATCACCCGAACGCGCAGCCACATGGCTAACCGCCGGCAGGCTCCCCACCACCTTCTCCAGTGCCACCAGCAACTGGTTCAGCGAGGTGGCCTGATTGAGGCCGATGTTCACCGCCCCCTCCTCGACCTGCGGCTGCTCCAGCGCCTGCACCATCACCTGCACCAGGTCGCCCACGTAAAGGAAGTCGCGGGTCTGTTCGCCATCACCGAAGATGGTGATCGGCAAGCCCTGCACCGCGCGCTCGCAGAAGATGCTGATGACCCCGGAATACGGCGAGGATGGGTCCTGGCGTGGCCCGAAGATATTGAAGAAGCGGAACACCACCGGCTCCAGGCCATGCTGGCGTCGGTAGAAGTCCAGGTACTGCTCACTGGCCAGCTTGTCCACCGCGTACGGGGTGAGCGGTGCCTTGGGCGTGTCTTCGGCAATTGACTCGCCCTCGCCATTGTTGCCATAAACCGCCGCACTGGAAGCAAATAGCACCCGGCGCAAGCCATGCACGCGCATCGCTTCGCACACATTAAGGGTGCCAATAAAGTTGCTCTGGTGTGTGCGCACCGGGTCTTCGACCGAGGCCTGCACCGAGGCCACTGCCGCCAGGTGCACCACGGCACTGCAGCCGGCTGCGGCCTGCGTGACCAGCCCGGCGTCGGCAACATCACCTTCGATCAGTTCCAGCCGTGGGTGGTCGACCTGCAGGTTACTGCGCCGGCCAGTAGAAAAGTCGTCGAGAATGCGTACAGCGTAGCCTTTGTCCAACAACGCATCGCACAGGTGGGAGCCAATGAAGCCGGCACCGCCGGTGATCAGGATGGGGGCGTCAGCCATGGCGGTAGAACCGGTCCAGTAGAGGCGGCAGGCCGGCGCGCCAGGCGCGGGGCTTGATGCCGAAGGTATGAAGGATTTTCTTGCAGGCCAGTACCGCGTGCTGCGGCTCTTCGCTGGCATCCGGCCGTGCGGCATGAGCCTGCGGCGTTGGCGCCTGAACCGCGAGCTGGCGATACTGGCCCGCTTCGGCAAGGATCGCCTGGCCCAGCGCCAGCGGCGTGGTCGCCTCGTTGCCAGCGTAATGGTAGGTGCCCCACAGCGGCGCACTGCAATCGAGCTGCTTGAGCACCGACAGGATCACCCGCGCAGCATCGTCGACCGGTGTCGGGTTACCACGCCGGTCATCGGCCAGCAGCAGCTCTTGCGGTTGCTCGGCACGGGTCAGGAAGCGGCCCAGCGACCCGTCGATGCTTTCGTCGAGCAACCAGCCAAAGCGCAGTAGCACATGCTGCGGGCAGGCCGCACGCACACTCTGCTCGATGCGCCACAACGCCTGGCCACGCATGCCCAGCGGCACTGGCTCGTCCTTTTCGCTGTAGGCCGTGGCCCGCGAACCGTCGAACACGCGGTAGCTGGAAGGCTGTACCAGGGTGATCTGGTGGTGCTGGCACAGCTCTGCGAGCCGCTCTACTGCCCGCTCCTGTTGAGCCAGGCGCTGTTCGCTGACCGACTCGGCCTGGAACCAGTCGAAGTAATAGGCCAGGTTGACCACGGCGTCGGGGCGGTGATCGTCGAGCAACTGGGTGAGGCTCGCCGGCGTCCAGCCGTTCTCGGGCGGGCGCGGCGCCAGGAATGCGATGTCCTCCTCGGCCCCAAGACGAATCAGCGCTTGCCCGAGGGCATTGCCACCACCCAACAGCATTAGGCGCATACGCATAGAGTCAGCAGATCCGGAGAGGTTGATGAAGGAAAGGGGTCATTTTGCGGTTTCCTCTGCGGGAAGTCCAACCACAGGCCTTATTCAGTTGCCTGCATGACCTCTGTGGGAGCGGGTTTACCCGCGAAGAGGCCAGTACAGGCGCTACATCTATTCAATCTCAAACAAACTGTTGCGCAATGGCCCCACACTCAAGCGTTCACGCACATCATCATCTATACGCGGATCATCCGGCCGGTACAGTTTCACCTGCCGATAGGCATTGATGCGATTGATCTCTTGCCCCAGATACTCCCACACCACCCGGGTACAGGCCGGGTTGCGTCGATCGCCGCTGGACACTCCAGCCTTCAGACCATTCAGGCGGGTAATGCGGCTTTTGAAGCTGGGGATGAGGATGGTCTGGCTCATTTCGTTGTACGTGAGCGACTCGTAGTCGATCAGGAACAGCCGGTCCTGCAACTGGAACGCAGCCCCCAGGTAGCGGCAGCGTACCTCAGCGTGCTGGTCGGTGGCGCTGGAGCGTTCCTGGCGTTCCTGGCGCTCGAACAGGAAGCGGCCACGCTCCTCCCACAGGTGAACCAGCGACACCAGGATGGTGCCCGGCACCGACATGCAGTTGGAATACTCGAAGTAGTAACCGCAATAACGCGACAGGTTGCCGGCGTGGTCGTGCAGCGGACGGAACAGTTCGCTGATCGGGTCGCTGGGCTGCTCGGCCAGCGTCGACACCCGTGCACCGATGAGCCTGGCGAACTGCTCGGCCGGCAAATTCAGTTCGTAATCCTCGACCCCGAAGAAGTCGCCAATGCGCTTGAGGTTGTAAGCCGTCGGACGGCTCTGCCCGCTCAGGTACTTGTTGAACTGTGCCCGGTTGATCGACAGCTGCCGGCAAACTTCGGAAATAGAGCGGTAGTGGCTGCAAGCCAGCTTGAGGTTGGTAGCGAAATGATCGCTCATGTGCGGGACCCAGGTGACGCGAATGACGCCATTGTAGCATCAAGTCGCGCCAACTAAGAGCAACCCGCGAAATTGTAACCACTCTTGTCATGGCCAACCATGCGCCCCAACGAATAGCGGTGCGCCTGCCGTCCGCTGGTCTTTCCACACGAAGAATAAGAATCGAGGTCATTCTCCAATGCTCGAAGTACTCAACGATTTCCTCTCGGGGAAACTCCTCATCGTGCTGATCGTAGGGCTGGGTAGCTACTTCACCATCCGCTCCCGATTCGTTCAGTTCCGCCATTTCGGCCACATGTTCGCCGTGTTCAAGGAATCGCTGCGTGGCCAGGCAGGCCAGCTGAGCTCCTTCCAGGCCCTGATGCTGAGCCTCGCCGGCCGCGTTGGCGCCGGTAACATTGCCGGTGTCGGTATTGCCGTGACCCTGGGAGGCCCAGGTGCCGTGTTCTGGATGTGGGTCACCGCATTGGTGGGCATGTCCAGCAGCTTCTTCGAATGTACCCTGGCCCAGGTGTACAAGCGCGCCGATGGTGACGGCCTGTACCGTGGCGGCCCGGCCTACTACATCCAGCATGGCCTGAAGCGTAAAGGCATGGCCATCGTGTTCTCGATCCTGCTGCTGGTCACCTACGGCTTCGCCTTCATCGGCCTGCAGTCGTACACCGTGACCCACTCGCTGCAGAACGCCTTCAACTTTGCCCCGAGCCAAACCGGTATTGTCCTGGCCGTGCTGCTGGCCATCACCTTCATCGGCGGCATCAAGCGTATCGCTGCGGTGTCGGACCTGCTGGTACCGGTCAAGACCCTGGCCTACATCGGCGTGACCCTGTACGTGATCGGCACCCAGATCGAACACGTGCCGGCCATGCTGGAAACCATCTTCAAGAGCGCCTTCGGCCTCGACCCAGCCTTCGGCGGCCTGCTCGGCAGCGCCATCGTCATGGGCGTGAAGCGTGGTGTGTTCGCCAACGAAGCGGGCCTTGGCAGTGCGCCGAACGTCGCTGCCGTGGCTGCGGTGAAACACCCGGGCGCCCAGGGCGTGGTCCAGGCCTTCAGCGTGTTCCTCGACACCTTCGTGATCTGCACCTGCACCGCACTGCTGATCCTGCTGTCGGGCTTCTACACCCCGGGCTTCGAGGGTGACGGTATTGTCCTGACCCAGAACTCGCTGGCCGCCGTGGTCGGTGACTGGGGCCGTGTGTTCGTCAGCGTTGCACTGTCGCTGTTCGTGTTCACCTGCATCCTCTACAACTACTACCTGGGCGAGAACAGCCTGCAGTTCCTCACCCGTAACCGCGTGGTACTGATGGTGTTCCGTGGCCTGGTGCTGGCACTGGTGGTCTGGGGCTCGATGCAAGACCTGTCGACCGTGTTCGCCTTCGCCGACATCACCATGACCTGCCTGGCCTTCGTCAACCTGGTGGCCCTGGCCCTGCTGTTCAAGGTCGGCCTGCGTGTGATGCGCGACTACGACGAGCAGCGCAAGGCGGGTATCCAGCAGCCGGTGTTCGATTCGACCAAGTTCGCCGACCTGGACCTGGACCGCAATGCCTGGCCTGCCAATCCGCAGGCGGAAACAGCCACTGACAAAACAGTCGGCCAAGCACAGCCTCAGCGCTGATACGCTGCCCTGCCAAGCCGCCCCTTCTGCGGGCGGCTTTTCTTTCTCCGCTCTCCGCTACGGATGTTCTCCATGCGTGCCGTAAAGAATCTTCTCGTTCTCTATACCGGTGGCACCATCGGTATGCTCGAAACCCCTGAAGGCCTGGCGCCAGCCGGTGGTTTTGAAGCACGGATGCGCGAGCACTTCGCGCACATGGCCGATGCGCCTCAGCTTCAATGGACCCTGCATGAACTGAACCCGCTGCTCGACAGCGCCAACATGCAACAGCACAACTGGCTGGCGATGCGCGATGCCATTGTCGATGCGGTGGATGTGGCGGGCCATGACGGCGTGCTGGTGCTGCACGGCACCGACAGCATGGCGTATAGCGCTGCGGCATTGTCGTTCCTGCTGCTGGGGCTGCCGGTTCCGGTGCTGCTGACCGGCTCGATGCTGCCGGCGGGTGCCGCTGACAGCGATGCGTGGGCCAACCTGTGTGGTGCGCTGCGCCAGTTCGAACATGGCCTGGAAGATGGCGTGCAGCTCTACTTCCATGGCCAATTGCTGCATGGCTGCCGCGCCTCGAAGCTGCGTAGCGAGGCGTTCGATGCCTTTGCGGCGCTGCCGCGCCATCGTGATGGTGAGCATGCCGAGATGATCCCTGCCGAACTGGGCTACAAGCAGCCGCGCAAGCCGGTCAACCTGGCGGTCGTGCCGGTGTTCCCGGGGCTGCAGGCCGGGCACTTGCAGGGTTTGATCGACAGCGGTGTGCAGGGGTTGCTGCTGGAATGCTACGGCAGCGGTACAGGGCCATCGGATGACCAGGCATTGCTGAATGTACTGAGCGCGGCGCGCCAGCGCGGTGTGATGCTGGCGGCTATCAGCCAGTGTCCTGAAGGCTCGGTGGTGTTCGACACCTATGCGGCGGGCAACCGCTTGCGCGGGGCCGGATTGGTCAGTGGTGGCGGCATGACCCGTGAGGCAGCGCTGGGCAAGATGGTTGCGCTGTTGGGGGCGGGCTTGAATGTGGATGCAGCAGAGCAGTGGTTTGCTCTGGACCTGTGCGGCGAACGGGCCTGAACAGGCGAAAGAAAATGGCGGAAGGCAGCGGGAGTCGAACCTGCCCGGGAACGGCTGCCGTCCCCAACCGGGTTTGAAGCCCGGCCGCGCCACCGGGCGCGATTGCCTTCCTTGAACTCAGTGCCTGGCCTGCTGCTGGGCCAGGGCGCTGTCGGCGCGGATGTGACGCTGGTCGGCCACCCTCCGGGTCAGGCCGATGCGGTCGAAGTATTCCAGAATCTGCACACTGCGCTTGCGACCGATCCCCAACATATCGCGAAACGCGGCAACCTGCACTATCGGCGTCTCACTGGCCTGCCCCAGCAGCAACACTGCCATGCGCTGTAATGCCGACTCCGGGTAGAACAGGTCACGCACCACCTGGTGCACCAGGCCCAGCCGTGCAAGCTTGCGCAACAACAGGCGTACATCGGCTTCGGCGCGGTTCTCTTCACTGGCCAACGTCCTGACCCAGGGCGGATCGTATTGCCCCGCCAACAGCCTCGGTTCCAGGCGCGCCCACAACTCACTGTCGGCTTCGCTCAATTGCACCTTATGATCGGGCAAATGCAGCCAAGGCCCGCTGCTGGCGATGCTGCCGTCATCGAGCAACTCGTCCAGCAGGCTGACGAAGGCCGGCCGCTCCAGGGGTAAGGCCGCAAAGCGGCGCAGGCGATCACGGTCCGGGCCGAGCTGGTCGGGCTCCTGTTCGTGGAACCGTTCCAACTGCTCCATCACCTGCTGCTTCAGCGCTTGCCACTTGGCAGTGGCGAACAGCAGTTGGCCCTGCCGCGTGGCTACCACCAAAACTTCTTCCGGCAACTGCCAGGTTTCTCGCAGGCGATTGAACTGCCGCTCAAGCCGCTGGGGGTCGATACCGCCCGGTGCACTGGCAAGCAGCGCCGGCAGCGCCTGCTCCAGTTCTTCGGTATCGCGCAGCACCTGCAACTGGCGCAGGCGCTCATCGCTGCGGCGTTGGCGGCTTGGCGCGAACGGGTCCAGCACCTTGCCACCGCCCAAGGTGCGCTGGGCACGCTGGTCGCGCAGCACCAAACGGTCGCCATGCACCGCCTGCAGCGGCGCATTGAGTAACAACTGGGCAAACATGCGCTGGCCGGCCGCCAGGCTTTCGCCTTCAAGCAAGGCGACCCGGGCCGTCACATCCTGAGTCCCCAGGTGTACGTGCACGGCGCTGAAATGTTCGAACGTACGTGTCTCTCCCGGTAACAGGCTCAGCTCGATATCCACCCGTACGCCGGGCGCATGCAACCACTCAGGCACCAGCCAGTCACCCCGGTGTACCTGTTCCAATGCCAGTCGCTCGGCAGCGATGTTCAGCGCCACCCGCTGGCCCGCTTCTGCCACCAACGAGGCCTTGTTCTGTGCATGCAGGCCACGCACGCGCACCGCTTTGCCGGCCTTGCCCAGCAACAAGGTATCGCCGGCACTGACCCGCCCGGCCAGCGCCGTGCCGGTGACCACCACGCCAGCGCCGCTAACCGCGAAAGCGCGGTCGACGGCCAGACGAAAACCACCGCGCACAGCGCGTGCCCGTACATTGGCCTCAGCCTCCAGCAGGGCTTGACGCAGCGCGCCCACGCCTTCCCCGCTGATGCTCGACAATGGGAATTGCCGCGCACCGGCATACGGCCCTGGCGCCAGCAGTTCACTGATTTGCACCTGCACATCGGCCAGCCGGGCCGGCTCGACCCGGTCGCATTTGCTGATCGCCACCAGGGCCTGGGGAATGCCCAGCAGCTCGATGATCGCCAGGTGCTCGCGCGTCTGCGGCATAACCCCGTCGTCAGCAGCCACCACCAATAGCACCAGGTCGATGCCATGGGCACCGGCCAGCATGTTGTGGATAAAACGCTCGTGGCCCGGCACATCGATGAAGCCCGTCAGCGGCGCGCCTTCGCTCAGCGCCGCATAACGGTAGCCAAGGTCGATGGTCATGCCGCGGGCGCGCTCTTCCTGCCGCTGGTCGCCGGCCTGGCCAGTCAGCGCCTGCAGCAGTGCGGTCTTGCCGTGGTCGATGTGCCCAGCGGTACCAACGATCACTGCACTGGCCCCAGGTGCAAGGCGGGCAACTGGGCCAGCCACTGGGCTTCGTCATCCAGTTGGCGCAGGTCCAGCCACAAGGCATCGTCATCGATGCGGCCCAGCACCGGCACAGGCAGATCACGCAGGGCCCGCTCCAGTACATGCAAGCTGCGCCCGCGCAGCTTCTTCGACACTTGCGGGCGCAGGCACAGCGCGGCACTGGGCAGGCGCGCCACCGGCTGGCTGCCACTGCCAATCATGCCCAGCGCAGGTTCTACGCTGACGGCCCATTGCTCGCCGAGGCGTGCCTTGAGTTCGGGCGACAGGCGCTCGGCCTGAGCCTGGATCTCGGCCTGGCTGCGGGTCAGCAGGCGCAGGCTGGGCAGGCGTTCGGCCAAGCGGTCGGGGTTGCGGTACAGTGCCAGCACCGCTTCAAGGGCTGCGAGGGTGATCTTGTCGACGCGCAAGGCTCGCTTGAGCGGGTTTTTCTTGATCCTGGCGATCAGGTCCTTGCGGCCAACGATGATCCCTGCCTGAGGCCCGCCCAGCAGTTTGTCGCCGCTGAAGGTGACGATATCGGCGCCATCAGCCAGGGCCTGGCGCACCGTAGGTTCGGCGGGCAGGCCCCAGCGGGTAAGGTCGAGCAGGCTGCCACTGCCGAGGTCTTCGAGTAGCGGCAGTTCATGTTGGTGGGCGATCCGCGCCAGCTCGGCAGTGGGCACCTGGGTGGTGAAGCCTTGGATACTGTAATTGCTGCAATGCACGCGCATCAGCAGGCCCGTGCGCGGGCCGATGGCGGCCTCATAGTCGCGGGCATGGGTGCGGTTGGTGGTACCGATCTCGTGCAGCTTCACGCCGGCCCGGGCCATGATGTCGGGAATGCGGAAGGCGCCGCCAATCTCGATCAGCTCACCACGGGAGATGATGCCCTCCTTACGTGCGCCTAGGCTGTTGAGCGCCAGCAGCACGGCGGCGGCGTTATTGTTGACTACGGTGACGGCTTCGGCGCCGGTCAGCTCGCGGATCAGGCCTTCGATCAGGTCGTCGCGGTCGCCGCGCTTACCGGTAGCCAGATCGAACTCCAGGTTGAGTGGATAGCGGGCGGCGGTCTGCATGGCCTCGATGGCCTCTTCCGGCAGCAGGGCGCGGCCGAGGTTGGTGTGCAGCACGGTGCCAGTGAGGTTGAACACACGGCGGACCTGGCTGCGCTGTTGAGCGGCAAGGCGTTCGCCGGTGCGGCCCAGCAGCACTTCGGTGGCCAGTTCGGCGGCGCTGAGCTCACCGTTGCGAGCAAGATCACGCAGGTCGTCGAGCAGTTGGCGCAAGGTAGCCAGCACTGCATCGCGACCATGGCGGTCGATCAGCGGGAGGCAGGCCGGGTGGCGCAGGAGGGTGTCGATGGATGGGAGGCGTGGGGTGTCGCTGGCTAGGCTTGAAGACATGCGGTACTACCTTGGGTTATCCGGTGTCTGTACTGGCCTCTTCGCGGGCACGCCCGCTCCCACAGAGTCCGCGCTGTATTTGAGGCTTGCGCAGTCCTTGTGGGAGCGGGCGTGCCCGCGAAGAAGGCAACTCGGTCTTTCAGTGTAGACACTCACCCACTACCCGGGCGCGAGCATCAGGTTGGGCGCCAGGCGATGAAAGCCCTCCTCGTCCAGGCGCATATCCAGCACCAGGCTGGCCAGGTCGTCGGCCAAAGGCTCGGCCGCTGCATCGTTCTCCAGATAGTTGTGCTTCAGGTAGCTTTCACACCCCGGGCAGCACTCGGCACGCAATGGCGCCTTGCCCGGCGCATGGCGATCATCCTCAAGGCTGGTATAGCGCAGGTCCTTGCTCGACTCGCAATACACGCACTTCACCCGCACCACATGCCATTCACAGGCACACAACGAACAGACCAGATAGCGCAGGCCATTGTGCTTGCCACGGTTGCGCACCACCCCAGCCATTGCCGGGGAACTGCAGGCCGGGCACTGGGCCAGGCTGCCAGCAGGTTTCAGCTCCGGCGTTGGCAACGCCAGCAGCCAGCTGGACCAGGCCGCCTGCAACGCAGCCCCGAGGAACGGCACCAATGCCGGTGGCACCGCGTCATACTGCCCTGCCAGCAAAGCGATGCCCCAGCCTTTGCGCTGGCTGTCATCACTGCCACGCAGCACCTGCAAGGCCTCACCCAGCGGGCCACGGGTTTCACCGTTGAAGTGCTCAAGGAGGGCCTGTAACCAAACCAGCCAAGGCCCTTCGCGCACCAGGCTGTCAGCCGCCAGCGGCGGCAAACCATGACTTATGCACAGGCGCTGACGTTCCTCGGCCACCGGTACGCCAGCGGGCGGGTTATCCACAAGCTGCTGTTGGACGCAGCACAACCGCGCCACCAGCCTCAGATAGTCGCCAAGGGCATTGCCCTCGGCCAACTGCTCCAGTCGCGCGGCGCGCACTTCGAACAGGTTGGCGGGCGGCAGGTGCAGAAACGGCGGCATCACCGCCGACGCTTCGATCTGCCCGGGTTCCAGTATCGTGCTCAAGCGTTCATCCTTCTTTTCGTCCGTGATTGCCCGGCGTTTTGTCGCCGGTCACTTCGCGGTACCACAACTCATGGTGCTTGCGTGCCCACGCGCGGCTGACCCAGCCATACAGCATGGCGCCGATCGAGCCCTTGATCCAGATGCCGGCATAGATATGCACGATGATGCTGAGAATCAGCACGAACGCCGCCAGCGCGTGCAGCAGCGCAGACAAGCGAATGGCATCGATGCCGAACCAATGGCTGAAATACGCACGCCAGATCACCACTCCACTCACCAGCAGCACCAGCATGCACGCCAGCAAGGTCCAGAACAGCAGCTTCTGTCCGGCGTTGTACTTGCCGATGGGGGGCACGCCATCCTCACGATTGACCATCACCCGATCGATGCGACGCAGCCACAGGCGGTCGTTGGCGGTGATGAAGTTGGCGCGCCAGAAACGGAACACCAGGCCAAGGAAGAACACGAACATCGCCACCCCGATGAAAGGGTGCAGGATGCGCGTCCACGGCCCGCCGCCAAACAGGTGGCTGAGCCAGAACAGCGCCGGATGAAACAGCGCCAGCCCCGACAGCCCCGCCAGGATGAACAGGATTGCCACAATCCAGTGGTTTGTCCGCTCATTGGCGTTGTAGCGCAGGATGGGTTTGTTGTCGTTCATGGCCGCTGCTCCCCTTGCCCACCGGGCTTGGTCGGGTCGTAGACATGGACCGCAGGATCCACCTGATGCACGTTGTCATCCGGCTGCGTGGGGTGCTCGTCCTCCTCGACCCGCTGTGGGCCAACCCGCACATAATGGAAGAACCCGGCCAACACCGCCGCGCCCATGGCCAGCAACGCCAGCGGCTTGGTGAAGCCCTTCCACAGCCCCACCAAAGGGCTGATCACCGGCTGGTCCGGCAGGCCGGCATACAGCTTCGGCGTGTCGGCATGGTGCAGCACGTACATCACGTGGGTGCCGCCGACGCCATCCGGGTCGTACAACCCGGCGTTGTCGTAGCCCCGCGACTTCAGGTCGACAATGCGCTCGGCGGCATGCACTTTCATCTCGTCCTTGCTGCCGAACACGATCGCCCCGGTCGGGCAGGTTTTCACGCAGGCTGGCTCCAGGCCCACGGTCACGCGGTCGGAACACAGCGTGCACTTGTACGCCTTGTGGTCCTTCTGCGAGATACGCGGGATGTTGAACGGGCAGCCGGTGATGCAGTACCCGCAGCCGATGCAGTGGTCCTGGTTGAAATCGACGATGCCGTTGGCGTGCTTGATGATCGCCCCCGGGCTTGGGCACGCCTTCAGGCACCCTGGGTCTGCACAGTGCATACAGCCATCCTTGCGGATCAGCCACTCCAGGTTGCCGTCGTCGCGCTCGTGCTCGGTGAAGCGCATCAGGGTCCAGGTTTCGGCCGTGAGGTCCTGGGGGTTGTCGTAGGTGCCGTGGTTGTGGCCGACCTCGTCACGCAGTTCGTTCCATTCCGAGCACGCCACCTGGCAGGCCTTGCAGCCGATGCACTTGGTGGTGTCGATCAGCTTGGCGACTTCCTGCTGCTGGCGTACCGAAGGCGGTACGGTGGTGGTGGCCGAGCGGGCGATGATGTCTTGGCTGGCCATCAGAGTTTCTCCACTTTGACGAGGAACGACTTCGACTCTGGCGTCTGGGTGTTGCCGTCACCGAGGAATGGCACCAGGGTGTTGGTCAGGTAGCCATGCCGGGTAGCGCCGGTGAAACCCCAGTGCAACGGAATGCCGATCTGGTGCACGGTCTGGTTGTTGACCTGGAGCGGGCGAATCCGCTTGGTCACCACTGCCACCGCATCGATATGCCCGCGCTTGCTCGACACCCGCACCCGGTCGCCGGCCTTGATGCCTTTCTCGTTGGCCAGCACCTCGCCGATTTCGACGAACTGCTCGGGCTGGGCAATGGCGTTGAGCCGGCAATGCTTGCTCCAGAAGTGGAAATGCTCGGTCAGCCGATAGGTGGTCGCCGCGTAAGGAAACTCGTCGTGCGTGCCGAGCGTGTCCCACACCGAGTCGAAGATGCGGCCAGCCGGGTTGCTGACCACCTTCTTGTTCTGCGGGTGCAGCGGGTTGATACCGATCGGCGTTTCGAACGGCTCGTAGTGCTCGGGGAACGGCCCCTCAGCCATCTTGTCGATGGCGAAGAAACGCGCCACGCCTTCGGGGTTCATGATGAACGGGTTCATCCCGGCCTCGGGCGGCGAGTCGGCCTTGAAGTCCGGCACATCGGTACCGGTCCAGGCCTTGCCGTTCCACCATACCAAGCGTTTCTTCTCTGGGTCCCACGGCTTGCCTTGCGGGTCGCTGGAGGCACGGTTGTAGAGGATGCGACGGTTGGCCGGCCAGGCCCAGGCCCAGTTCTGCACCTGGTGCATGCCAAACGGGTCGCTGTTGTCGCGGCGGGCCATCTGGTTGCCCTGCTCGGTCCAGCAGCCGGCGAAGATCCAGCAGCCAGACGCCGTGCTGCCGTCGTCCTTCAACTGGCCGAAGCCTGACAGTTGCTGGCCGGCCTTGAGCGTGGCGCCGGTGGCGTCGGTGAGGTCGGTGACCGCCCAGCCGTTCATTTCCTTGGCCAATTCCTCCGGAGATGGCTCTTCAGGGATCTTGTACGGCCAGCTGATGTTCATCATCGCATCAGGGTAGGCGCCGCCCTCGGCCCGGTAGCGTTGGCGCAGGCGCAGGAACAGCTCGCTCATGATCTGCACGTCGGTACGGGTCTCACCTGGCCCATCGGCCCCCTTCCAGTGCCATTGCAGCCAACGACTGCTATTGACCAGCGAGCCGTCCTCCTCGGCAAAGCAGGTGGTGGGCAGGCGGATCACTTCGGTCTGAATATTGGCGGTGTCGACGTCGTTGAACGGCCCAGCGTTTCGCCAGAACTCCGAGGTCTCCGTGGCCAGCGGATCCATGATCACCAACCACTTGAGCTTGCCCAGCGCTGCGGTGACGCGGTTCTTGTCCGGCAGCGCAGCAATCGGGTTGAACCCCTGGCATATGTAGCCGTTGACCTTGCCCTGGCCCATCATCTCGAACATGCGCAGCACGTCGTAGGCCGGGACATCGAGTTTGGGCAGCCAGTCATAGCCCCAGTTGTTTTCCGCCGTGGCGTTGGCGCCGTACCAGGCCTTCATCAGGCTGACGTGGAACTTGCCGTAATTCTGCCAGTACGACAGCTGCCCTGGGCGAAGCGGCTTGGACGCGCGCTTGTCGATGTAGGTGGCGTAGTCCTGCTCGGCATCACCGGCCAGGGTCAGGTAGCCCGGCAACGAGTTGGACAGCAGGCCGAGGTCGGTCAGGCCCTGGATATTGGAGTGCCCGCGCAAGGCGTTGACACCACCACCGGGCATGCCGACGTTGCCCAGCAGCAGCTGGACCATGGCCGCACTGCGGATGATCTGCGCACCGATCGAGTGCTGCGTCCAGCCGAGCGCGTAGAGAATCGTCATGGTCTTGCCCGGTGCCGAGCAGGTGGCGATCTCCTCCCAGACTTTCATCATGGCGTCCTGCGGCATGCCACAGGTCATGCTCGCCAGTTCCGGGGTGTAGCGGCTGTAATGCTGTTTCATCAGCTGGAACACGCAGCGCGGGTGCTGCAGGGTCGGATCGACCTTCGCATAACCGTCCTCACCCAGCTCGTAACCCCAGCCGGATTTGTCGGCATACACACGCTTGGCCTCGTCGTAGCCGCTGAACAGCCCGTCCTCGAAGCTATAGGTCTCTTTGACGATGAACGACACATCGGTGTAGTTACGCACGTACTCGTGCTGGATCTTGTCGTTGCTCAGCAGGTAGTTGATCAGCCCGCCCATGAAGGCGATATCGGTACCGGTACGGATCGGCGCGTAGTAGTCCGCTACCGACGCGGTACGGGTAAAACGCGGGTCGACCACGATCAGCCGCGCCTTGTTGTGCGCCTTGGCCTCGGTCACCCATTTGAAGCCGCACGGATGCGCTTCTGCTGCGTTGCCACCCATCACCAGGACCAGATTCGCGTTGGCGATATCGGACCAGTGGTTGGTCATGGCGCCACGGCCGTACGTCGGGGCAAGACTTGCCACCGTCGGGCCATGTCAGACACGTGCCTGGTTATCGAACCCCAGCATGCCTGTTGCGCGGACGACCTTGTGGGTCAGGTAGCCTGCCTCGCTGGAGGCGGCGGAGGCAGCCAGAAAACCGGTGGTGAGCCAGCGGTTTACGGTTTGCCCCTGGGCGTTCTTCTCGATGAAATTGGCGTCTCGGTCCTGTTTCATCAGGCCTGCGACGCGGTCGAGCGCCTCGTCCCAGCTGACCCGCACCCACTCCTTGCTGCCGGGTTTGCGTACCTCGGGGTACTGCAGGCGGCTCGGGCTGTGGATAAAGTCCAGCAGGCCGGCGCCTTTCGGGCAAAGGGTGCCGCGGTTGACCGGGTGGTCGGCGTCACCTTCGATGTGGATGATGTTCTGTTTGACGTTTTTACCCGCATCGCCCTGGCTGTACAGGATCAGGCCGCAGCCGACCGAGCAGTAAGGGCAGGTGTTACGGGTCTCGATGGTGTGCGCCAGCTTGAAGTGACGCACCTGCTCGGCGAAGGCCGGCGTCGGGGCCATGCCCAACGCCGCCAGGCTCGAGCCTCCAAGGCCGACGGCGGCGACCTTGAAGAATTGCCGACGGTTCAGGTCCATCGTGCACTCCTGATCAGGTGGTGGACGCGCGGAACATGGCCGGCGCCTCTTGATAGTCACGGTGGCGGCCAATACATGGCTGCCAATAGTTAAGACTAGTCAAGAATCGGGAACGTGCGATGACCTGAGTCAGTGGTAGGGCCCGGGTCAGGCACGCGGCAGGTTGCGCACCACATTCAGCGCCGCACTGCTCTGCGCCACCGGCATGATCTCGACAGTATTGATGTTCACATGCGCCGGCTGATCGGCAATCCAGGCTACCGTAGCCGCGATGTCTTCCGGCAGGATGGCATCGACATCCCGATACAACGCCTGCACCGCGTCCAGGTCGCCATTCAGGCGTACCACCGAGAAGTCGGTGCCCGAGCAGAGCCCCGGCTCGATGTTGCTCACGCGTACTCGGGTGCCCGCCAGGTCGGCACGCAAGTTGAGGCTGAACTGGCGGACGAAGGCCTTGCTGGCGCCATAAACATTGCCGCCCGGGTAGGGGTAAGTGCCGGCGATTGAGCCAATATTGATGATCATCCCGCTGTCGGCTTCCACCATTTGCGGCAGAATCTTGTGGGTAACCATGGCCAGGCCGGTAATGTTGGTGTCGATCATCCGCTGCCAGTTTTCGGCGCTGCTGGCCTGGGCTCGGTCCACACCCAACGCCAGCCCGGCGTTGTTGACCAGCAGGTCGATCTGCAGCGATGCATCCCGAATCTGCTCGACCGCCGTCTCCAGCGACACCGGGTCGGTGACGTCCAGCGCCAGCGGAATGAAATTGCCCCCCAACTCGGCCTCCAGCGCTTTCAGTTTGTCCATGCGCCGGGCGCCACCGATCACGCGGTAGCCTTTGCCGATCAGCGTGCAGCAGATGGCACGGCCAAAACCCGAGGAGGCGCCAGTTACGAATGCGGTTTTCATCAGTTTTCTCCTATCAGTAGGTCAGGCCAGGTACTTCACGCCCAGGCTGGTGAACAGGCAAAGCATCGAGAACACCAGCGCCTTGCGTACCACTTCGTTGCCTTTGCGCAGCGCCAGGGCACTGCCCAGGTGGTTACCCAGGATGTTGCAGGCCACCAGCGGCCATGCCAGCAGGTAGACGACCTTCCCGGCCATGACGAAGGCGACCAAGGCGCCGATGTTGGAAGCGAAGTTGAAGGTTTTGGAGTTGGCCGAACTGGAGACCAGGTCCATGCGCAGCAGGTAATGGAAGGCGATGATGAACATGCTCCCGGTACCGGGGCCGAAGAAGCCGTCATAGAAGCCGATGGCCAGGCAGGTCAACGGCACCACGGTGTACAGCATGCGCGAAGACAGCTCTCGTTCCTCTACCGGGCGGTCCTTGGGGGTGAGGAAGATGAGGATGCCGAACGGGATCAGCGCCAGGATGATCTTGCCTACAGTCTCTTGCGAGATCGACACGATCAGGTGCGCCCCCAGGTAGGCACCCAGCAGTGAGAACGGCACCCCGACCAACGCTACCTGCCAGACCATCTTGCTGTTGGCCAGGAAGTTGCGAATGGCCGCCAGCGTGCCAAGGGTGCTGACCAGTTTTTCCTGGCCCAGTGCCACCTGCGGCGGCATGCCCACCAGCAAAAAACCCGGTACCAGAAACAGACCGCCACCACCGGCAATACTGTCGACGAAGCCTGCAACGAAGGCGATCGCGCCGAGCATGACGATTGCCAGCAACGCGTGTTCCGCCCAGTAAGCACCGAGAATTTCCATAGCAAAGCCCATCCAATGGCGTGTTTTGCCAAGGCCGACGTGAGTGAGCCTGCCCTGATTGATGCGATGATTGTAATTACGAAAATTGAATCGATGCAATAAACAATTAATTCAACTCAATTCCCACGATTACCATCATTAGCTGCATCTGGGCTTTCATGCTAGGCTGCGCGCTCTTGCAGAATCTGGTGCGTTTTCCATGTGGGTCCCTCATTACGGCGATCAAACCCAGCCGGTTTACCTGATGATCGCTAATGCCCTTGAACAGGACATCGAAAGTGGTCGGCTTGCAGCGGGTGATCGCTTACCCACCCTCAAGGACCTCGCCGAGGCACTGAGTGTGACGCCCGGCACCGTCGGCAGGGCCTACGACGAGGCAGCCAAGCGTGGCCTGGTGGTTGGCGAAGTCGGGCGGGGCACATTTGTAAAGCAGCGGCGGCAGCCATTGCCTATCCCGTCGCTGCCCGCACCCATTGCCGGCGAAAGCAGCCAGATCGATCTCTCGATCATCAAACCTAACGACGCTCACATGAGCGAGTGGCTGGGTACGGCTATCAGCGAACTGGCCACTTCTTCGGACTTGGGGCAGGTACTCGACTACGTGACCGAGGGTGGCCACACCTCACACAAGCAAGCCGGTGCGGCCTGGATTCAACGCTGGCTGCCAGATGCACGCTGGCAACAGGTTGTACTGACCTCTGGCGCGCAGCATGGCCTGCTGGTAGCCATCAGCAGCCTGTCGAAGAGCGACGATGTGGTGCTGTGCGAGTCGTTTTGCTACCCAGGCATCATCTCTCTGGCCCACAGCATGGGCCGGCGTCTGCGCGGCGTGGCCATGGACGAGCACGGCATTATTCCTGATGCATTGCGCGCGGCCTGCCTGGAGCACCGCCCTTCCCTGCTGGTATGCGTCACCACGCACCAGAACCCGACCAACTCGATCATGCCCCACGCACGGCGCCAGGCCATCGCCGAGATCGCCCGCGAGTTCGACCTGTTCATCGTCGATGACGACATCTACGGTTTTCTCGAGCCCGCCCCGGATTACAAGCCACTGGCCGCGTATGCGCCTGAACGCTCGGTGTACCTCACCAGCCTGTCCAAGAGCGTGCTGCCGGCGCTGCGCATCGGCTACCTGTACGCTCCGCCGCAAACCCTGTCACGGTTATCGTCGATGGTACGCAGCAGCGTGTGGATGCCTTCGCCATTGATGGCGCAATTGGCCAGTAACCTGATCAACAGCGGCATGGCCGACCAGTTGGTACGGGTACAGCAGGACGAGGCGGCCGCGCGCCAGCACATGGCCCGGGAGATTCTTGGCCGATACAACATCCGTACTCAGCCCCACAGCTTTCATATCTGGCTGGAGTTGCCAGAGCCGTGGACCAGCGACGAGTTCGCCAACCTTGCGCGTAACAACGGCGTGACGGTGGTCAGCGGCAGCCAGTTTTTACCAGAACGTAGCCACGCCACCTGCGGTGTGCGCATCGCGCTGATGAGCCCCAGCCGCCAGGAACTGGGCTTTGCCCTGACCAAGTTGGCAAGCCTGCTGGATTCGCCGGAGCCGCGGTTGTTCTACTAAGCAAGTGGGCTACGGTACTGCCCTTGTGAGCACCACATTATCTATGTACAAGGAGCAGCCTTGTGCTGCGAACAGGCCAGTGGGCCTGGCGATGATCTTCGGCTGCAATGGCCCTTTTGTAGCGCAAGGCTGCTCCTACTGATTCTGCGCACCTTGAAGGCCATGCCGGCGGGATGGGAGCAAGCGAGGAAAATGTTTTTCGACCCTGTGTCCCAACTGCCCGTCAGTTGATTGCTATATTGAAATTATCGCCTCCCAGATACCGGATTTGAACTGTTCCAGTAACAACTTGCCCATCCGGCGCGATAAGTTTGTAGATCGTCACCAGGAACGCCTCTCGCCCCATTGCCTTCCTTGAATACAGATAGCCACCCAAGGTAAATAGCGCTCCGCCAGCGGTAATTATCGGCCCTGCGTAGATCTGAACATACTGAAACCAGGAAGGGCCGGCAGAACGGTAGTAGGAGATCGTCGACGGGCCGAAAACCAGCGCTGCAAAGGCCAGCGCAGCAATGGCGAAACCTAACAGGAGCAGCAAGCCTCCAGTGTAACCGGCCCCCTTTTCGCAACCCTTGAGGTATACCGCGTAGCCTTCGCTGAACCCCGGGATCCGATAGTCACCTGATAAAGAATTCAGCTGAAATTCAATTCGATCAAACCCTTCACTCTCTGATTGCATGATCCACTCCTTTGAAAACATAGATGCTAAGCAATCGCGACAGCAGATAGTTGACGCAAGAGGAAATTCAGAAACCGCCTACAACAACACAGACAATCTGATATTTAGAGGCCCCTCCCGTAACTTCATATTTCTCAATTTCTGCGGGCAAAAAAAACCCGGAGCGACTGCTCCGGGTTGTTGGTATGGCGCGATGCCTTAACGTTCGAATCAGAACGGTTGTAGGTAGCTGAGAGCAATATTGCCAAGCGCTCTAATCATTAAAAACCCTTTGCAATCATCATGTTGCATAGAAATCGACAGCCTCTAGGTTCATAAAAGTAAAGAAATACGTAAAGTTTCGCTCAAATGGCCCAGAAAAACTTTACATCATGCTCATAGCAACCCCTATCGGAGCGAGCATGTGGATAGGCTGAAGCGACTCCTTACCCTGCCTCATCCGACTGCTTTAATGGTGACAGCCAGACAAGCCGTATACAACCACCCAACACTGTTTCGCCTCGTTACAGCCCGCCAACCAAGCCAAGGACGGATCCCATTGATCTTGTGCCTCATGACTACAGATTCCCGGCTTATGACTACAGATTCCCGGTGCTATCAGGCTCCGGTACGGTCGATTGAGGGATCAGCCCTTTGCCGCGACTTGACCTACAATATTTGCTGGCCACTTGTGCTGTGCTTATCTTGCAAGATTCTGGAAAGTTGAGCCTTGCATGTGCGGATAAGTGGTTGATATTTAACACATTAGCTATTCCGCCCAAACTCTATTTTCTTGTGCATCATCTCCCCAGCGAAAATGGCCACCGGTCGAGCGTCGAGCTTAGTGACGAAAGCTGACGCACAGGATGACCGTGTTCCTGAGCGCTCCTGACGTGAGGAACTAGAGCTCATGACTACAAATTCCAGGCAGCTAGGGATGGCAAAGTTGCTGTTTGAGCATCCCCTGCTGAACGAACTCGGCGGCCCATCATGGGACTGGGACCCATCGTCTGCGTCGTCGTGGGTGTAGTGGGTACATGCCTCATCGGCATCGGGCTCAGGCATTACAGGCGTTGATATTTAAGACGGAGGAGCTCACGTGCTCGCTGAGACACTTACCGACAGCGGCTATTCGGCATATCGAACGAGCCTGTTCAGCGTATCCGTCCGGCCAACACACCTTCCTGGCCCCGACGCCAAAGGCGATGGTGTCCACCTGATTTAAGTGGACACCATTTCTAGCCTTTTAAGCGGGTCTTTCATGCAGCCACAACGCCGTTCCTACTCCAAATCATTCAAGGCCCAGATTATTCAAGAGTGCGCCCAGCCCGGGGCCTCGATTGCCAGCGTTGCGCTGAGCCACAGCCTCAACGCAAACCTCGTCCATAAATAAACAAGGTAATCCCCCGGCTAAGCCGGGGGACTCCTTGAGGTTTGACCGTGTGATGCGGTCATCGGGAACCTTCTGTCTCGACCAAGAGATAGGGGTACCCAATGAGAGATTATCAGAGCCTTGCTCACACGAAGTGGGACTGTAAGTACCACGTTGTTTTCATTCCGAAGAGGCGCAAGAAGGCAATCTTCGGTGCGATCCGGAAGCAGCTGGGTGAAGTGTTGCATGAGTTGGCGAGGCAGCGGGAGTGTCGGATTGTGGAAGGTCATTTGATGCCAGACCATGTCCATATGTGTATCAGTATTCCGCCCAGGCACTCGGTGTCGTATGTGGTTGGTTACATCAAGGGCAAGAGCGCGATCTCGATAGCCCGGCGCTTTATGGGCAAGACGAAGAATTTCACTGGTGAGAATTTCTGGGCCAGAGGGTACTTCGTCTCAAAGGTGGGGTTGGATGAGGAAATGGTGCGTGCTTACATCCGAAATCAGGAAAAGGAAGATGAGCACTATGATCAGCTCAAATTCGGCATGTGACGCCAGCCGCCTTCAGGCGGCCCCATTACTTGCCCCTTTGAGGGGCTAATAGATTAAAGCCCCCGGCTTTGCCGGGGGATACTTACTGGATCCGAGTGCACACGCAGAAAGCCATGGCGCTGCAACCTGCTTTCATTCCTCTGTCCTTGCAGGCTATTGGGACAAAGTCGGATTCCGCGTCATCGACTATCTGTCTGGAAATCCCACACCCGAGCGGTACCATCAAAGTGAACTGGCCGACCGAAAGCGCCGCTGCCTGGTAGCCGACCGCGCAACACGGTGCAATATCACCATATCTACCAGGAACTGCTCTCTGTGGGTCGGCGCTGGCGCGCACCACCAACGTGCCTACAGACGAGGCGTTAGCCTTACCCTTGGTCAGGTCGCCTCCCAATACCCCGGCATCAGACGGTCTTCGATCTCCGGCGGACGCACATGAATGCTGACCATCTCAGGGATCAGGCCGCGCCGATCCACACCGCCATAGCGCGGTCTGCGCGTCGTCTTGCTTTGGCGCAGGCAGATGATCAGCTCCTTGCGCAGTTCACCGACCGGCAGGGCATAGATCGCGTTATAGATCGTCTTGCGACAGACGTAGGCCTCTCTGAGGTTGGGAGCCTTCATGCTGCGCATGCTTGCGGGCAATCTGATCGGGAGACAAACGCTCACGCAGCAGATGGGCCACCAACTCGAAGCGCTCGCTACCCAGCAACAGCTTTCGCATCGGTCGACAAACCTAGCGGCGGGCCTGCATCTGCTGCCGGGCCGCACGGGCCGAGTAACAACCGCAGGCACCTCGATTGCGGCGCAGCTCCCGACTGATGGTCGAAGGGGATCGGGTGATCAAGCCGGATTTGGGTGCAACAGGGCGGTCGGTGCTGCGTCTGCTTCAAGCCGGTGACCAAAGACACACCGTGGCATAGTCGCCATATTGTGAAGCTAGGTCATGGCGGAACGGACGCGGCGGCTAATCTTGAGATATACCACCTGCGCTGCCCGAGGGATGTGCAATTTGCCTATGCCGATGACGTACAACCGGGTGCCTAGAGGTGCCTTAGCGGAGGCTTGAGCCGTGTGCTGGGAAACTCGCATGCACGGTTCTTAGGGGGTTGGACGCGGGCAACCGCGTCTGACTACCCGACAACCAGATCCGGCCATGGGCCCTAGGGCGCTCGAACTGGTTGTTTGCCGGCTCGCTACGCAGCGGCAAACGCGCGGCGGCGATCATGAGCCTGATCCAGTCGGCCCGCATGAACGGACATGACCCGTATGCCTATCTCAAGGACGTGCTGACACGCCTGCCGACGCAGCGGGCGAGTGAGATCGGCCAACTAATGCCGCATCAGTGGGTACCTGCCTGAGTCGCGCAAGGTGAGTTCGGCGAACGCTTACACTGCACCGACAGCTTGCCGGCCCGATGGGGAATGGCGATCTGGATGGCCCTGTCGGCCGCACTCGGGGTAGCCGGCACGCTCGGGACGAGAGGAATTGGAATAAAACCTGAAGGCACAGCGGGCAGCTGTGCCTGCTGGCGGCGAATCCACTTATGCACGAGATTGGCGTTGAGGCCGTGGCTCAAGGCCACGCCGGCAACCGAGGCGCCGGGCTGGGTGCACTCATCGACGACCTAGGCCTTGAAAGATTTGGGATAGGAGCGGCGTTGGCCTGGCACGGGAGATCCTCCGCAAGGGGCTTGAAATGGTGTCCACCAAAAACAGGTGGACACCATGCCGCTAGCTGGAAGAACCGGGGAGGTGTGTTGGCCAGACGCTTACGCCGGATCACTTTTGTCAGGGCTGCTCCAGTCTTCAAATGGTGTTTGCAGGTCGCGCTCAGGAATTTCCCAGATCACCAGTCGCGGTGGTGTCTGTGTGAAGGCCGGGCTACTGAAGTAATCCTTGGCTGCGCCGGCAAATTCTCCACCGTCTTTGGCGAAGTTACCCAAGCTGGTCTCCAGTGCCTGCTCCAGAAAAGGCACGAAATTGGAGTTACGCGAAAACGAAGTGCCAATCAGGGCAACATTAGGCAACTGGCTGTCCCCGAACAGGTCGTCTTCACTGATGCCTTGGTCTTGCTCAAAAGCACTGAACCGCGACAACTTCACCTTCTCCACGGCAGGCTGCAGCCCTTCTGGCAGCCAGTCCAGACCGGCCAGACGCACCAGGTCGCCTGGACGTACCTGCTCCTCGCCCGAACTGCGGGACCATTGTTTCACTGGCGTGACATCAATACCCAGCTTCTTGATCTGCGACGCGACCCGCTGCGCGGCGTGCTCAGCACCCTCTTCACTCCAATGCGTATCGGTACGTAGAAACGCTGCGCTGCCAAGCGGTTTTAGCGCTGCCGTCAGATCTAGAACCGACACGCCAGTTTCCTGCGCCCAGCGCTGCCATTGAGCGGCGCGCCCTGCCAATGCGGCAGAGCGCTCAAGGCCGCACAATCGGTCAGCAGCGATACGGCTCTTGTCCGGCACCAGTACGACAAGAAGGCGCACGTCACGCTTGGTCAGCCACGCCTCTAGCGCCCTGACCTTTTCCACACGGGCCCGCGCATTGACGTCGGCATGCCTATGGATCTTCATTTCATCCGCCAGGAACAGCCAGCTCGGGCAACCTTGACGTACTCGCGGTCCCGTATCACCGATCACCAGCCAACTCGCTGCCCGCTCCAGATCAGCGGCGCGCTTGGCAAAGGGCACTTCAGCCAGCTCCCGGGCAATGCGATGGGTGATTTCACCGTCACGAAAATCTGTCCAGGTGACCTGATCCGGCAGCAGGTCGACCTTGTCGCTGACGAACATCGCCCATAGGCAAAAGCCCAGGCCGCTGAGCAGGAAGACGAACATGACGACCCCAGCCAAAGGGCTGAGGCGAATCATCATGGCGCTCGGCATGACAGGGGCGATGGAGGAACCTTTCTTGGACATTGGCACGCCCCTCAAAACTGGAAGTACAGGAACGGCACGGTTTCACGACTGGCGATCAGGGCAAATGACAGCAGAAACCCAGCAACCGGCCATATCATGCCCACAGCCCTGAACAACCAGACCTCACCAAAGCGGGCCTCGGCACGCGCCTGATACAGTGGTAGCAACAGGCACGCCAGCCCCAGCGCGGCGGCGATGCCATGAGCGGGCCTCAAGGTGGCCGCCATGGCGTCGCCCAAGGCAAACTCATGCAGACCAAACTGCCCGGCGTACATGCTCAGCGCCGTATCAAAATCTGGCGAACGGAACAGCGTCCAGGCCAGGCATACGAACAACAGCGTTACCGTATGCGCAAGCCACGCTGGCAAATCTGGCAAGCCGCTGCGCGTCCACGCACGGTCGACGCATAGGGCGATACCGTGGGCCGCCCCCCACAGCACGTAATTCCAGCTATCGCCACCGTGCCACAGGCCACCAATGGCCATGATCAGGAAAAGGTTACGATAGGTCTTCCAGGTACCGAAGCGATTGCCACCCAGGCCGATATACAGGTAGTCACGCAGCCAGCTCGACAGTGAGATGTGCCAACGCCGCCAGAAGTCCTGGATATTGCGCGCCCAATACGGGCGATTGAAGTTCTCGGGAAAGTGAAAGCCCAGCATCAGGCCCAGGCCGATGGCCATTGCGCTGTAACCGGCGAAGTCGAAGAACAGCTGCATGGAGTAAGCCAGGCAGCCGATCCAGGCATCGACGAAGGATGGGCTCTGCTGCGCGAACGCCATACTCACAAGAGGCGAGAGGCTGTCGGCGACCAGTACCTTCATGCTCAGGCCGATCATGAATCGGCGCGAACCGAGGGCGACGTTCTGCGCATTGAAGTAACGCTGCGCCAGCTCCTTGCGTACCCAGTCATAGCGAATGATTGGCCCGGCAATCGAGTGGCCGAACATCGCCAGATAGGTGGCGAAGTTGCTGAAACGATGCTCGACCGGCACCACCTTCCGATGGACATCGACCAGGTAGGAAATCACCTGCAGGACGATGAACGATAGCCCCGCCGGCAATGCCACTTTCTGCCACTCAAAAGGTAGGGCGCCGTAGGAAGTGATCAACTGGTTAAAGGTAGCCGCAAGAATGTTGGCGTACTTGTACCAGCACAGCACCAGGACGTTGATGGTGATCAGCACCACCAGCAGGCGAATACGCTGCCGCGATTCCTCGCGGGTGCGCTCCACCAGCAGGCCTCCGACCCAACCTACTACCGTCAGCAGCACATGCAGGAGAAGAAAAGCCGGGCTCAACCAACCGTAGAAGAACCAGCTACCAAACAGCAGCACATGGTTACGCCCGCCCGGACTGACCAGCGCGTATACCAGCATGAATGCTGGCAGGAACAGAATGAGGAACTCAAGGGAGGCGAAGACCATGGTCGCGTTGTCAGTTGGCCAGATTGTCTTGCACCGAATACAGGCGCGGGCCTTCGGCTGACGGGACGAGGAATACGGTGTAGCGCAGACCGGCAGCCAGTTCGCCGAGGTCCAGCGGTTCGCCGACGGCAACACCTGCACAACGCAGTTGCACCGCAAGCTTCAACGGATTGATCGAACGTCGCTGCAAGCTCCCATCGGCAACCGCCTTGAAAATATCGACGTTACGCCCTGCCGCTTGCAGCCCTGCGTCGACACACGACGCGTCCAGGCTGTAAAAAGCCAGCGATGCCTTCAGTGCGTTGAAGTCATCCGGCTGCTCTCGCACGGTGACTAGGCGCAAGCCCTGCTGTGCATCGGGCAAGCCAACCACGGTGGCAAATTCGCCGGGCTCGACGGTAATGTCCAGCGCCTGCTCGTGAACCCCCAGCTTGAGGCTGCCTTTCACCGGCTTGCCCGCCGGCACGGTGAGAAAGTCCGACGCGCGCATCTGCTCATCCACGCTCAGGCTCGCACCCGAGCCTGCAGCCTTGAGCTCCAGCACCCCGGTCCCAGCATTGAAGAAGCGCAGAAAGGCAGAGTCTTCACTGGGGCCCGTGGGGTAAAGCGGAATCTCGGCGGCCTGTACAGCGATCACCGAGATCAAATTGACGAGTGTAAGCAGAAGGTACTTCATGGACGCCTTTCCTTCCTAATACCTTCTAATGCACTGCTAATGGCCAAGCCCCACTGCCGATAACCTGGAGCCGTCAGGTGCTGACCATCGACAGTGGCCCACTGGCCTTGCTTGGAGAACGTCAGCGAATCGATATAGCTACAAGGCGCAACATTGCTGGCAAGCAAACTAGATACCTGCTGAACACGCGCATAGGTCTTGCCATACTTGCCACCCTCCGCTCCCCAATTCGGCCCGACCCAAGCACATTGAGTACCGCTGGCGGAAATGGCCTGTACCAGCCTGCTGATCTGCTGCCAAGCCCAGGCCCGCTGAAATGTCGGTTTGTCGTAGCCGGCCATGGTGTCGCCCAGTACCACTAGTACCAGATCCGGCTTCTCGCTGGCGATAAGCTCACCGACAGGCTTGGTCGAGGCTTTACCCCGCAGGACTACAGCTTTCTCCAGGCCCCGCCGCTCGGCACCACCACAGGTACCACCCGGTGAAACCTTCAGCCAATCTCCAGCCTGCGCCCCGCAAACACCGATGCTATGTACCTGGGCTCCCTTCCTCAGCAAGTCATCGTGAAGGCTACCGATCAGGTAATCGGGCGTAGCAAGGTGGCTATCGCCAATGATTAGGATAGAGAGACCAGTGAGAAGAGACCCAGCCATAAATACACCTTAAAAGTTTAATATGGAGATTGATGAGGGCTGACCGGCAGCGACAGTGGTCGGTATTGATCCTCAAACATGTAACGCAGGTATATACCGCCGTTCCATTGGCGGTAGTCTTGGGCGTTGTCGATGCCCAACTCTCCCCCCAGAGAGAAATTGCGCCCCAGTCGGTACTCGGCAACACCGTAGAGGCTGTAGCCGATACCGGTGCTGCTGGAGCCGTCGAACCGCGTAGGAACATCCACTCCTAGGGCCGCCACCTGCTCCAGGTTCCGCTGCATGTCCTTGTCGTTCGGGAAATATGGCGCCGAATCCGTCTTGATATGCTGAATCCCAACCGAGCCGCGCAAGGCATAGGTCCAGCGCTCGGTGCGCTGCGCCCAGCTCAGCGGCACCGCCAGCGAGAAGAAGTTCTGCGGACTGAAATAGCCGCCGTTGCCATAGGTGAAGTTGTTCTGATTGTTGTCGTAGGCGATGCCGGTGAGGCTCAGCCCCGCCGTCAGCATGCGACTATCGTCGTTGAGCAGATACCAGTAGATACCCGAACCCAGCTCCGCGCGGGTATTGGCCTTGACGTTGTTGCCGGTAAGCGCATGCAGCGCGCCATAACCGTAAACCCCCACGTCGCCATCGTCATAGCTGAGCTGCGCGCGGCCACCATTGGCGGTGACCCCGCCCCATTCGACATCGGTGCGCGCGTCACGGGCACCGGCGAAGGACACAAGACTGTCGGTTACTGCACGTCGTGACAGTTCCACGCTGTAACGGGCATGCTCACTGTCACCCAGCGGCCTCTCGACCCCAACGCCACCGATGATGGTGCTGTAGAGAAAGCCCATCGGGCTGACGCCGATATCGGCCTTCACGCCACTGGGTTCGTTTTCCCACGCCACGGCCAAGCCAACGCCGGTGTCACTCTGGCGGCCCACAGCCCCGGCTAACAGTGCATCGGCCCTGGCACCAGCCTCCTCCCTTCTGGTGTTCGCCCTGGCGACTGCCTCCTCGAGCTCACTATCAGTCGCATCAGGGTTTTCGGCGAGAAAATTGTCGAACTCGATCGCCGCAGTAGCGACAGCATTCCCATATTCAGTCGATGCGAAGCTGAGACCAGAGCCGAATCGCACCTTGGCCTCATTGCTGACGCCACCGGCATTGAGATTGACGGGCGTGACCCGCACAGCCAGACGACTGTCCCCCACCGGCAGGTTCACCTCGAATGGTGCTTGCACTTCAGTGATCTTGCTAAGCCCAGACTCACTGTCGTTGCTACGCACTGACAGCCCTTGCGCCAGGAATGCACTGCGCTCCTGGGTGATCTGATCCAGCGAACGGGCGGCTTCACTCATACCAGCCAGGCGATCGCGCGTGACCCCCTGTGCATCCACAGCGAAAGGATTGCCGACAGACGCACCAGACTGTGGGTACGGAGCAGGCGGCAGCCCGCTACCTATTTGCGCATACGATGACAGTGGGTCGGCTGTCTCGGACATGGCCTGCACAGGTGCAGGAATACCGACATCGCTGGTAACCCCAGAACCGACACCAGCAAAGGGGTTGCTGCCAACCGTAGGTGCGGCGGCGGCGAAACTTGGCGATTGCTGACGTTTCTCCTGGGCGACCACTTTGCGCAATAGTTCGGCTGCCGTCCCCGAACGCCCCAGCGAGCGGTAAACCTCGGCTGCCGACGTAAGAATTTGCCCATCCTGGGGTGCCAGTTCCAGCGCTTTTTCCAGCGAGGACTCGGCCAACGCCTTGTCATTGCGACGGGCTGCCAGGCCGGCCACAGCAACCTGCAGACTGGCGTCTTGAGGGTGCCGCTGCATCAGCGGCTTGAGCAGCGCCAGGGCTTTAGCCGTATCGCCATTGGCTTCGTACATGCGTGACAACGCCGAAACTGCCAGACGATCTTGCGGCCGCTGCGCCAGAGCCGGAGCCAGGGCTTCATAAGCCGCAGCCAACTGACCTCGTTCGCGCAATTGCTCAGCCTGCCGCACACGGTAGAGGAACAGCAGGTCGTCGTACTGACGACGCTCATCGACACTCATGCTGCGCCCCTTAAGATCGCGCAGGATCGCGGCAACCTCCACATCCTGCTCGGCCTGCAGGAGAACCCCGGCATAGCTGAGGGTCAGTGAGAGATCCTCACGCGGGCTGCTGGCAAGCAGACCACGCATGATGGCTATGGCGCGCTGCGGGTCACCTGCGTCGGCATAAGCCGAGGCCAATGGTGACAAACGCGAGGCTTTACCCTCTGCAGACTCTTCGAGTCGACTGAGGAATACGCGCGCCTCGGCTTTCTGTCCACTGCGGCTGAGATCGGCGATGCGCTTGAGTTGCAGGTTGAAATCGACCTCGGCGACCAGTCGATTCACATCGGCATCACGCTTGTTTTGAGGAATGCGCGCCAGAGCCTGCTGGGCCTTCTCCCACTCACCCAACTGGATCGACAGCAAGGCGTTGCTGTACAGCGCGTCGCGATCATTGGGCTGCGTGGCGAGCAAGCCATCCATCAAGCTACGCGCCTCGGCCACGGCGCCCATATCAACATACAGGCGCGCAAGGGAGAATCTTGCCCAGGCATTGTTCGGATCATCACGCAGGGCGGACTCAAGCGCCTGACGCATGGTTTGCGTATCTCCACGCGCCTCGGCCAACCGTGCGCGCTGCAGCGCCTGCGCAGCACGTAACCGACCGAGCCCGCCGAACGCCTCACGCTCGGCAGCTGGCAAGCTGTCTATTAGGCGCAGAGCCTCGTCCGGTTTACCCTGCTGTGCCAATGCATGAGCCAGACCACGCAGGGCGCGCGCCTCGCGAGGGCGTTGCGCCAGCACCTGACGATAGCCTACCTCGGCCGGCGCGGCCTGGCCTTCTTGGACCTGAAGGTCGGCGAGCACAAGCATCGCCTCGACATCCTTGGGTTTAAGGCGCCGCGCCTGTTCTAGCTGCTGACGCGCATCAGCGACGCGCTCGCGCGCCAGGCTGTCACGGGCACGCTGCAGCAGAGCCCAGTAACGCACGTCATCCAGCGCACTGCGCCAGGAGTTCCCACCTCTTTGCTGCACGGCCTTGGTGAGCAGCACCTCCGCATCCTCAAGACGCTCCTGCTTCTGACGAATGACACCCAAGCCGCCCAAGGCATCGGCATCATTCGGATAACGCTTAAGTCGCTCGTCGAACAGGCGCTCGGCCCTGCTCAAATCACCACTTTCCAGCGCATTGAACGCCGGCGTCAGCAATGTACTGGTCGTGACTGGGGCCGAGCGGGCGCTGCTCATCTGCCGACGGATACCCTCATCGCCAGGTACCTTCTGCAAGTAGCGACGAAATAGAGGAAGCGCCTCTTGACGGGGCGCCCCCAGCCAGCCCAACACCTCGCGCCAGGTCTCCAGAGCCTCGCTACCGACCTGCTGATGATCGGAAAGATCGGCCAGCCGGCGTAGCCCGTCCAGGCGGGTTGACTCATTACGGGTCAGTAGCTTGGCCAGGGCCAGCGACCAGTCCGCGCGCTCCGGCTGCTCCTGATGCAATCGTTCAAGGCCTTGCCGTGCTTCTAGCCAACCGCCCTTGGCATAGCCCAGATAGCCATAGTATTCGAACCCAAACTCACCTTGTGGCTGACGGTCACCCAGTAGGCGTCGATAGGCCTTCACAGCATCGTCCAATTCGCCGGACTCAGCTAAAATACGCGCCTGTTCTAGCTGCTGCTGACGCCCATGGTCTAGGAGGTATATATCCTGCTCCAACTGCAGGGCCGCGATCTTGGCCGCAGGCAACTGCTTGAGTTGCTGCAAATAACCGCGCGCCCTATCGAAGTCCTGCTCACCGGCTTCCAACCGTCCTAGCCAATAGAGCGCCTGGATATTCTGCGGCTGCTGCGCCAGCAAGCGTCCCCAGGCCTCACGGGCACGCTCGACATTGCCCTGCTTCTGCCAGTACTGGGCCTGTTTGAGCAGTGCCTGAAAAGCCTCCGCAGCAGCTACCGGCTGCGTCCAAAGCACACCTTGCAGCAACAGCGACAACGCACTTAATGTGAAGATGTGGCGCCGCGAGGACATGTCGCCTCCCACTTGAGATCAATGCCGCCATCGGGGCGAAAACTATATTGCTGCTCGAGCCAACCCAGAGCAAACAAACTTAGGACGAAGTCATAATAAGGGGGCTGACCGGTCTCCAGGCGCTGCGGGGAGACACTGAGCTTGAGCTCGTCGATCACGCGCCGCTGCTGCAAATCAGCAAGCCATGGCTGATTCATCGCCTGCAAATAAGGCACTAGCGCGGCAGAGAAGCCGAAGGAGCCCACTCCAAGAGTGGTGCCCTGAGCGATGTCGACTTTCTCGGGCGGTAGACCGTTTACGGCAACCGCTTTCGCCATGCCCGGCAACGCTTTCAGCACGGATGCTGCCAGTGGATCTTCGCGCGATACGAGCCCCGCCCAAAGGTATGTGCGGATGGCATCATAACTGCCGGTTCCGCCCTTGAGCATTGACTCCACAAATACACCTCTATTGGGTGCAACAGCACGGTAACCCACCCAGTCTGGAGCGAACCCTTTGGGGCTCGACTCCCCTATCAGCCTCGGCATGGCCCCACTCACCTGTTCCCACCCGCCTTGGGGCGATATCTTTTCCAAGCGACGTAGTAGCGGCAGCGGCAGGTAACTGGGATTAAGCACCCAGAGTCGGTCGGGCAAAACAAACCCCTGGTAGCCAGGCAGCAACATGCGCCCCAGCGCCGGAAGCTCGGCGAACTCGCGCTGTTCGATGTTGCGCAATAAGTGCTTGGCATCATCGATGTAACTCTGTTTCTGCCAGCGGTTGCCAGCCTCCAGCAAGGAGTAGACGAACCACATATCGGCGTCGGCAGCCGAGTTCGCATCAAGCACGCCCCAACTGCCATCATCCCTGCGTCCCCAGTACCAAGCCGGAAGATTCTTCTCAATGTCGCCACTAGCTAGGTTCATCACCGACCAGCTCCACAGGCGCTGAAAAGTGTCTCTATCGTTCGCTATCAGGGCGAAGAACATCGCATAGGACTGCCCCTCAGAAGAGCTGTGCTGCTGAGGCGTACTCGCATCAAGGACACGGCCGTCCTCCAAGATGAAATGCTCGGCGAAAAGTGGCCATAGCCACCAGTCTGTGACACCACAATTACGCTCCGCAGCCTGCGTCTGGCCGGCTATAACAAGTACTAGACAGATCGGCCAGCACCAACTCGTTAACCTACGCATCTTCACCGCCCTCATACGCTCAAACGTTGCCGCGCACGAGCACGAAGGCTGAGGAACAGCAACACGGTGGCCAAACCAACGCCAAGGGCTGTCAGCACCAGCATCAGCCCTAGGTGCCGTGACAGCAGCCACTGCAAATAACGGAACCAGCCCAACTCACCAATGAAGTACTGCTCGTCAGCGACCAGCGAATTGATACGCCTACCATTGACCACGGCAAGGCTGCCCTGAATCGACCGCTCGTAGTTCTCGCCACCACGCAGCGCTGCTGTAATGTCGCTCAGACCCTCGGGGGCGCTAGCCACGATAACCACCACGCTGCGGCCACTGGTCAGTGGCGACTCGAAGCCAGCCAGGTAGTTGCTCACTGCTCCACGACCAAGAGTAACGCTGCTACGGGCACGGCGTAGGTTGGCGCGCTGATCGCTGACCACCCAATCGCGTAACTGATGCACCAGATCGGAAAACTCGAAGCGCGATTGCCCGTCCAGTGCAGCCGGAAGGTATTGCGCCCAACGCTGCAGCAGCGGCTGATTCGAGCCAGAGCCAATCACCAGAAGATCTCTATCCCGCAGCACAGTGTCGTCATCAGCCTGCACCACACTGAGCCCGGTAGCCGGCAAACCGGTTGAGTTACCGAACCGACCAAGTACATCAAGCATCGCGGAGATATCAGCAACACCGGCACTGCTCGGCATGACTACAGCCGTCTCTGACAAGTCGGCCATCCGCGTAAATGGGAAGCCACTGTCCTGGAAAACACCCAGGTTAGGCATCGCAATGAAATGCTTGTAGCCACTGAGATCGATGGTTGAGTCAGGTTCAATAGTACCGCGCATGTTGTCGATGATGATGTCGCGGCATTCGCCCTGTTTGATGTAATCGTACATGAAGCGCAACTGCAGAGCGGACTGCAGCGGCAGGCTATCGAGCGGAATGCGCAGGTGCGCCTCGCGCAGCAGGGTATCGTCCTGTTGCAGCTTGGCCATCAGACCCTGCTCGTCCTGCAAACGCTCCTGCGAGGGCAGCGGCAAGGACTTGATGAACTTACCGCTGACGCTGATCAGCAATGAAGAGTTGGTCGATTGCGGCTGCGGTGTGAAGCGATACTTCACATGCATCGGTACACCGCTTTCGCGCCAATTGAACAGGTCCGGTGGCAATCGCATTGGCAAGCTGATGGTACCCGGGTCATAACCCGATACGCTCAGCCCCTTGGGATCGATCAACTCAGCCAACCGCACAGGGCGATCACTGGGTAACCAGTTCGGCGCATCGTAAGGTTTGCGCGATTGCAGGACGGTCAGCTCGGAGATCTCAGCGGCTTCCCCGGTCAGCACTCGGCTACCACTGACCAGCGCAAGAGCGGCCTGCTTCAATTGTTCGCCGTCACGCCCGGCAATGACCAGAAGTTTGCCATAGGGGTCATTGGGATTAGTGTGTACGCTCAGTGTTGGCCCATCGACGAGCCCCGTGTCGAAGCCAGCTACCTTGCTTTCACCAACCAGCATCACGATCGCATTGCCCTGCGCCGGGAGCTGCTCGGTACTGACCGGAAAACGCGCACCACGATAGCTGGCCAGAGCACCGAACCAGGACGCTACCACGCCAGCAGCCTCAAGCGTACGGTTGTCCGGCGCCCCTGCCAAGACGAAGGGCAGCTCAAGCAAACGCGAGTCCCGTGCATCGAAGAAGGGCAAGGGCAACAGCGACAAATCGTTAGCCAGTGCCAGCGGTATGGTCTGGAGATCCAACTGGCTATTGTTGCTGACCTTGGCCCACAGACTGGAGTGCAAAGGGTCTTCGCACTGCATGGTGTAGTGGCCGATCAACTGCAGGGTCAAGCGATTGAACTCGGTGACCAGATGCGCCGGGATCTGCACGGATTGCTGTTGCATGCTACCCGCTGTTTCCTTCGGCAGAGCAAGACTGGCCGCAACCTGATCGTTGACTAGCACATTGAGCTGAGAGAGTTCCGGAATAAGCGCTGGCGAGTAGCTGTACTCCAATTGTAGGCGCGCGTCCGTTACCACCTGATCAGCGCGCACATCGAAACTTACGCTATCACTGCCCTCGATACCCCGCAGGTTCATCACGTAGTTAGCGCCCAACTGTTTCAGCGTCGCGCTGTAAGTTGGCTCGAAGGAGACTTGCGTATCGCCCTCAACAACTTCATCCGTGAGTTCTTCGCCATCGGCCCAGGCCGAAGAAAAAACCAGGAGCGCCAGCAAGGATGAAAGGGCGAAAAGAGTCCGAGCTTTAGGTAAGCCAGAGTGCAGAGCGATCATGAATTCCTCGGATTTGTAATTGCCAGATCGGATGCGGAACGAGGCCGACGGCTCATTTCATCAAGCGTTGCGCGCGTGAGTTGTCGAATGCCGCGCCAGCCGATCACACTGACTTCCGCCAATGCAGTAAGTGGTGTGTCGACAACCCCCTGCCCCCAAGTCGAAGCCCAGGTATCGGCGCGGGAGAAAGTCATACGCGTCAGCTCGAATTGCTGCCGCAGATTGAGGTCGATGAAGCTCAAGCCGACAGTAGTGCCTTTGCTAAACACCACTTTGGCCGGCAGCTGACACGTCTCATTACCACGACTGAGCGAGACCTCTAGCTGCTGACCATGGGTAATTTCCATCCCTGCCGGCAGGTTGATACCCATTCCGCGCTGGGAGAAGTCATTGGTTTCACACGCCATGCAGGTGCCATCGGGCAGATATAGCTCGACCGGCAGCTTGGCAAACACCCTTGGTTCAGCGCGTATCTGTCGAGTTTCACTGGCCACAGCCACCGCGGCAGAGCTGATCACGATGTTGTAAATCGTCCAGGCCATGTTGATCAGTAGAGTCGTCGTACTGGCGTCGCCGTCGAATAAAAGCTTGAGCACACCCACCAAAGCACCGAGCAGATTGAGCAAGAGCACGATGATGTAGGGGCGGGCCATCTTCCAGTCGAAGTATCCCTTATCGATCATCCCACCCTTGGCCGTGACGTTGAACTTACCCAGCCTGGGGTTGACCATGGCCAGTAGCACAGGCCGCATGATGTACCAGGCAAGAACGGTCTCGTAGACCTCATTCCAGAAAGAGTGTCGGAAGCGCCCCTGGATGGTCGAGTTGGTCACGCTGGCAATCAGGATATGTGGCAAGGCGTACGCGAGGATCAGCAACGCGGGTGCCTGGAATATCTGCGCATCGAACATCAGATAGGCCAGAGGCGCGGTCAAAAACACCAGGCGTGGCAAGCCATAGAAGAAATGCAGCATGGCGTTCAGGTAGCAGAGCCGTTGCCCGAACGATAGCCCCTTGCCCAACAGAGGGTTGTCGGTCCGGAAAATCTGAGCCATTCCACGCGCCCAACGGATACGCTGCCCAATATGTCCGGAAAGACTTTCAGTCGCGAGCCCTGCGGCCTGCGGCAGAGCAAGGTAGGCCGTGTTGTAACCGAGCCGATTGAGCTTAAGTGCAGTATGTGCATCCTCGGTTACGGTTTCCACGGCGATACCCCCGATTTCCTCGAGCGGCGCACGACGAATGATGGCGCAAGAGCCGCAGAAGAAGGTCGCATTCCATAGATCGTTACCGTCCTGCACCAGCCCGTAGAACAGCTCACCCTCGTTCGGAACGGTGCGAAAGGTATTTAGGTTTTTCTCGAATGGGTCCGGGGAAAAGAAGAAGTGCGGAGTCTGCAGCATTGCCAGCTGTGGATCCTTGAGGAACCAGCCCATCCCCACCTGCAGGAAAGAACGTGTCGGCACGTGGTCCGCATCGAAAATGGCGATGTACTCGCCGCTAGTCTGGCGCAGTGCGTTATTGAGGTTGCCGGCCTTGGCGTGACTATTATCCGTGCGCGTGATGTAGCCAACCCCTGCCTGTTTGCAGAACCGACGAAACTCGTCACGACGCCCGTCATCGAGCACGTAGATGTTGAGCTTGTCTCGGGGCCAGTCGATTGCCTGTGCGGCCAGAACGGTCAGGCGAATGATGTCCAGCGGTTCGTTATAGGTAGGAATGTAGAGATCGACGCTGGGCCACTGACGACTGTCAGCTGGCAGAGGGTAGGGTCTGCGCTGCAGAGGCCAGGCCGTCTGCACATATCCAAGCAGAAGCACAAGGAGCGCATACAGTTCGGCAGCGACCAGACCGTAACCGAACGCTATATCCAACGGATCTTCGAAGCCTAATGACGAGGTCAGGCGCCAATACATATAGCGCAACGAAGCAATCACCGACATGACGATCATCGCCAGAATCGCAAGTCGCCCAGCTTTACGCCGCAGCAAAAGTGCAACCCCCAGACATATGACGCAAAACGTCATCTGCGCTTCTAGATCAAGGGGCGCAGCAATCACCACGACCAGCAGAGCGGCCGCCAGCAAGCCGAGTAGCGCTGAACACCAGGTAGAGCTGAGTAGACTGCCCACCGACGCGGGCAGCGTGCGACCTTCATCGCGACTCATATTGCTGCACACACCGCAGTAGCGGCTGCGATACGTGCGACCAGAGCACCTGAGCAATCCAGAATATCGCCACTCGCCACGCTTTGCGGGTCATACTCCAAAATATTGCGGTTGTAGGCCAATGCATCACCAATGGACGGGTCGTGATGCACCAGACCCAAAACTTTCTTGCCTAGCAACTCCTGAAGAATGCACGTGATATCACGACTCAATTTCCGAGCCTCATCCACCTGATTAATGAGGTAGGTTGTCCCCATAAAGCTCTTACGCCCAGCAGTGTAAGCCTGTATCAGCCCCTCGATCCTGGGCAGCGCTGTATAGGACGCTGCATCGGCAAGACTGACGACCACCGCCTCATTCGCCACGGATAAAGCCTGACGCAGGTAAATAGAGGGGCCAGGTGGCGTATCGATAAAAACGACAGCCCCTTCTTCCAGATCCATCGCGGCCAAGCGCTGGGCAAGCCAGTCGGGTGTGATGCTCAGCTGCTGCTCAAAATCAAGCCGCCGCACTTCGTCGATATCGCCGTAAGGCAATACGAATACACCACTGTCACTCGGCATACCGCAGACATGCCAATCCTGCTCAGCGTGCGCGATACCTAGAGCCGAGCAACTACCTACTCCAACACGGGCCTTGAAATGATGTTGCAAGGCATTCTGAGGATCCAGATCCAAGGCCACCACTGGCCGACCGGCACGTTGCATGACCGAAGCAAGGCTGGCAGATAGGGTCGTTTTACCCACACCACCTTTGGCCGAAACGACCGCAATCACTTTGACGCGCTCGAGCAAAGACTGCGCAGAGGGGGCCTCCGCCTCAACAGAGGGCGACACCTCCCTACGCGCCCGCTCGGTTAATAACTCTTGAAGACCGGTCGACGACCAAACGGAGGCATCACTACTGACCACAGGAGCCACAATGGTGGAGCTGCGCTTGATCTTGAGGACGTGCGTCTCAGCATCGTCAACGGGCTTTTGTGCATGTACCCCCTGGGCGTCGCCTCCTGCGACATCAGCCTCAGCAGATTCATGCGCCGAGCTCTCTTGATCTGCATACTGCAAATCATTATGAGGAATTTCCTGATAATGCTCAGGACGGCCGCCAAACCACTTGAACAAACCACTGATATCGTTCGATAAACTCATATAAAGGTACTGAAATAGGGTTTAAAGAGTGGCAGCCAAAGTAAAGGCGTCAAAATACAGGCAAATAGCGTCATCTAATAATTCATGCGTCAATATATTAAGCATTGACATATAGTGTCAAGATGACATCTGTCGGTTATTTTCCTCACGCCCCTCCCTAAGCAAGAGACTCGATGCCCGCACTAGCGTTATCAAGTTTGAAATTTAGGGCGCAGGCCACAGACCAATGTCATCAACCTAAGCTGCAGCCCTGCCCAAGGCAACCCCCCCGAAGCAGCCAGCCGCCATGGCCATCGGGCGATGACCAGGCCTCTGCCGCTCAATCAGCCGGTCTAGCTGGGCTGGCGGTGATGTGATCATCGTCTGTTCCGGCTGTCTAGGCGAGATTTCTCGTTCTCCGGACGAGCCTATGCCGACCGCTTGTGGCCAGCTTTTTTGCACGGAGGTTGGGCGGTGGTGTTTCTTCAGCGCGTCGGTTTGTAGCCCTCACAACCTCGGCTGGCTGCGCGTTTGCGTTGGCGCGCAAAGCTACGGCCTGAGCGTACGGCACTGAGGCTTTTAGCCATCAAGGCCAGCACATTGCTCAGCCCCTGAGCACAGTGCCGCACCAGCAGCTCGACCAGGGTATTTTTGAGCCGTGACACGCCTTGGGTGAAGTTGACTTTCCATCGCAGCTTGCGACCTTTGTGGCGCTGTTCGATGATCGGCTGTAGCAGGTGCTGCATCAACAGCGCCAGGTTCTTCAACAGTTGAGCGGCATGAAAGTCCTGCTTTACAGCGGTCACGCTGCGGCCGCTGAAGTTGTCCAGCGTCAGGGTTTGTTTGAGGCGACGGAAGTCGGTTTCGATGCCCCAGCGGCGGTGGTAAAGCTCGGCAAACACCTCAGCGGGAAAGGCTTCTCGATCCAGCAGCGAGGTCAGCAATACTTCGCTTTCGCCGTTGGCCAACTCGACCCGGATCAGTCTCAGCTCGATCTGGCTGGCAGGATCAACGCCAGCCTCGGAGCAGAACAGACGTGCTTCAGGATGGTTGGCCACGAAAAGCTGTGTGTCTTCAACTTGGCCAGAGTGTAGAAACGCTTTGACCTGGGCGTTATAGCCACAGGGCAGGCGCATCAGAAAGTGCCGCTGTTGCTGCGCGAACAGCGCGAATAACCAGTGCCCAGGGTAACCACGGTCAAACAGCGTCAGGCTGTCAGCCGGCAGGTGCTCAAGGTGCAGATGGGCACAGTCTATTGTCCTGTTGTCGCCGAATTAAAGGTGGCGACATGTTTATTAATCAAATTAAGGATACAGCTCGAATGGAGCCATAACGCAATCGCGGGGTCGGCGAATAACTTTCCTTGTCCTCTCGTCTATCCTGTGTCCAGGCTGGGCATTCGTAGCGGTTGGATGGCCGCATAATTTGCGTCAGCGGTCTCACATGGTGGCCGCCCGCCTAGCCCTTCTTCTCTGATGAATCGCGGTCAATGGCGGGGAGCGGCGCATCAAGCTTTGCGGGTGTCATCCCGTACTTGTAGGCGTTGTACTGCCAGGTAGCGAACCGTTGCAGCAGGAGCTGATTTTCACGCTTTAGCCGATCATTTTCGCTTTCGAGACGACTGATACGCTGCTCTGCAATAGCCAAGCTTGCTGGTCTCTTTGAGCTTTGGAATCCGGACTTGATCTGCTCTTTTTTGAGCGCGAATGCCGTCTTGACGCGCTCATGGGCATTCAGTGTCTGCCTAGTAGGCCGCGTACCGATCAACGGAGCAACTGCATCACATAAACCATCCCAAGTCAGCTTGTCCCGCACACTGTCGATCTGGTTGATGATGATATCGATGTCTTTTCCCACTAGATGCTTGGCCATGATCTAAACCCCCAGCAGCTCGCGCAGTTCATCGACTTCCGGTTCCTCAATATCTTTAGCTGGGGCTGACAGCTTAGGTGTTGCGGTCTTAGCGGCGAGCACACGCTTTAGCGGACTGAACTCCTGATCATGTCGCATACGAATCACTGCACCATTTGCAGTATCAGGCGACTCAAGAATCTGAATCAGCTGTTCAACTCTCTCGAGTGTCTTGATCTGATGCGCTGTCCAACGGTCAACACTGCCCATATCGAACTCACCAGAACTGCTGGCGTCCTGCGCTTTCTTGAGTTGCAACCGAATACCCTCGCGCTGCTGCGTCAAACGCTGCAATTTCCTGTCATCGCCTTTTACGCACACCTGCTCCGTGCAATTAAGACAGTCACGATGTTTCTGGCAGGGCAACATCGAAAAGTCGTGGACGCAAAAGCCGTACTCAGTCACATGAGCAATACCCTCGCCCACAGCTTCAAGATCGGCAAAGCTCACCGGCATATTGGCCTTGATTTTTGCAAGCGCCGAGCCGACACCAACACCCTTAGCTAGAGCCACGTACTCATCGGTGGACATGTGGTTGTACGTGGCATTTTGGTGGATATTTGCCCGACCAGACCAGCGGGCAATGTATAGCTCACCAAGGGCGTTCTGCTGACCGATGGTGTTCAAATAGTGCCTAACCTGGTGAGAGGTCATCGATATTTCAGACCCGTCCACATTCTTATAGCCATTGCGCGTCCAAATGCTTCTTTCTTGGCCATCGATATAATTCAAATCGGTTGTGAACGTACTCTTGGAAGGCACCCACAACAACACTGGACTCGGGCTCATATCACCACGCAATTCGTTCCAGCGGAAGCAGCAGAGCGCATCCGAGTACTTAATATGCCGTCCCTTGTTTTTCCATGGCCAGCCTTCGGGTAACTGGCTGTGGCAATAGGTATTTAGGAACGCGAGGGTCAACGGCGCGCCCGTGACCTGAAGCATCTGATAAGGCTCATATTTCTTGAAATATTGCCTTAGGGCAGTTCGCGAATTCTCGTTAGACAAACCCAGCGCTCTGCACGCCTGCTCATCGGTCAACGATTGCGTTTCGGATACATTGGGGCAGTTTTCATGGCGATAAAACTTGTCAGGATTCTCTTCGTACCAACGCGCTAGCTTTCGCCCCGCGTCGGATAGCACCGTGAGCCGCCGAACAGCCTCGATGGCAGTCTCGTTGAAGACCTCAGAAGACCACTTGATGTCAGAGCCAAACCCCTTTCCGCCATAAAACCGAAGACCAACGCACTTGGTGCTCTGGTCATCATCTTCGAAGTGTAGGCAGTTAACAGGTAAGTCCTGAATCTCAGTAATGCGCGACGGTGCACACATCAACAGAGCGAATATCGACGTAGTGAATCGGTCTCGCGGCGCCTGAAGGTCATTTGCGAACATCTCAGCCATCCAGTCCAACCATTGCTCATCTGGCATCTTCGCATTGCGCTTAGCCTTGCCCTCCGAGTCTGTCCGGATGATCTCTGCAGGCTTCGAGATCGGATTTTTCCAGATAATTTGGCGCGGGATTATTCCGCTGTCATTGAGGAACTCAACGAGCTTGCGAAGGGCAATTCCAGATTGATAAGCGGTCGCTGGGGTTTCGCGCGCAACATCCACAGCAATATCCATGACATTGGCATCGACCAAGGTGATATCGGCCCTGCCTTTGACCTGTAACAAGGCTTTTTCGATGCACCGAATGGCCTTGATTTCATTTTTGAGCTTTGTTGGGTTGTGGCCCTGTTGGTAACGCATATAGGCCTTGGCGAACGGGATGATCTCTGCGCTCAGCAACTGTTCTTGCGAGTACCCGCGCGAGGGCGCTCCAGCGACAGTAAAATTGCATACTTTTGGCCAAGCATGGCTTTCCCAGTCAAGATTGACCCCGAACACTGTCAGCTTGTCACGGCACATGGCAATGAACGCTTCCAGATTAGCCCTAGCATCAAGCTCTGCTTTAGGCTTAAAAAGCAGAATATTAGACATACCCTGCCTCCCCCCTCATTGCCTTACAACGATTTACAACATCGCTGACGGCAAGTATCAGACGATCATTGACGGAAGCAATCTTCAGATCGCCTGTCTGCTCAAAGACGCTTTCACGCCCTTTGATTAGCCCGTCAAGGACGGTCTCGTGAGGGCCATCAAGCCACGGCTGAAAGTTATTGCAGGTGTAACAGGCAATGGGGGCTAGCGCCCCGCAAAACCCATAGCTGCCGCATGTACCAACACCTTTCGCCCCATTAGTGATGCGACTACTGGGGTCGTTGCCACGTATCGCGTCGCTCTCAGACACGATAAGCACACCCTGGAATGCCTGGGCGATAGGTCCGAGCCGCAGGGCTACTGCTTTGTTGATGTGCTTAACAATATCGGGGATATTTTTGACGTAGACGCCGACATGCTGCGTGTCAGAGTGGTCTAGCGCCTCAGCAATCACGTACTCACGCTTGCCCTCACGCGCCAAGTTCGTACCCAACGTGTATCGGAAGCGATAGGGCGTAAGGTTGATTGGCAGGCCGGTGCGCTCGCTGATGACGCTGATTGCTTCTGAAACCCGACACAGTACGTTGCCCGTATTGCTAGTTCGCATGTGCAAATAATCCATCTTCAGCTGCTCTTCCAAGCTGAGATTGGGATCGAGCACGCTAAGGTTCGGAAATAAGGGCAATTCTGGAACCAGCTTTGAGGCCACTTCGGCGCCGATCATGCCTATGAATTTCCTCTGAACAGCCGCCGCCTGCTGTTGCAAAACAAGCCAGAGGTCTTCGCTGATCGGAAACTTGTTAAATGAACTTCGCCAGCCCTGAAAATGCTGCTTTGCACGCGGGAAGTTGATAAAAAATCTGTCTATGCCGTCTTTGCTGGTCTGCTTGATGAGGTCCTTGACCTTCAACGCGGCGACCTGCACTCGTCGCCGACCAGTCAATGCTAAAATGAGTGTAAGTGCGGTATCCCCTAGCGCCAGACGCCCCTCACCAAAAGCAGTAATGACGGCCTCGACCACGCCTTGCATTTCAATATCGGTCAACGGCCCAGATTCAGGGCACATCGACTGGACGGCATAACCTCGCTCACCAGCACTGAGGCGCCACTTACACAGTATCTGAATGACCTCATCAGCAATGCCAGGGTGCCCCATTGCATGCCACTGCTTGATGAAAGTGCGCACTGCAGCCAACTGCCACTCGGATGTTTTGTCGAGCGTGGAGCGGTACGAGATCAACGATTCGACGCTAAATGGCTCCTGGCCGGCGGTCGCATTTAAATAAGCCTTGCAGTGGTAAAAAAAACTTTGCGCATACCCCGGCGAAGCTGTTGTGGCATAAAACGCGAGCACATGACGAAATGACAAATTCAGGTCTGCACTCAACAGGCTAGTGATTGCAGCAACGGGGAAAGTGGAGTCCTTGCTAAGCCTCCACCGATCATCGCTGAGCCTGAACGTATAGCCTTCCCGCGAAACAAGCCCTTCATCAACTACTGCTAGCGCAGATAGTGCAATCATGCCTTGCCTCCCCTGCTTAGATAGCGATCTTGCAACCCGAGAACCGCCTTAGCCGCTTCCTCTTTGATGTGCCGCTTGTTGTATGTCGCTGCCGTTCCAGATGTCGGACTCCAGCCCATCAGGTATGAGCGCACTTGCTGCTCTCGCTCAGGCGAAACGCCTTTTCCATCCAATTGTTGAGAGAACATATAATTCCAAGCGTGGCGCAACGCGTGGGCATGCACACCATCAAACTCGGGCCCTACACTCTTGATTTCGAACATAAACTTTGCGAATCCGGCAATCGACAGCGGCCGACCACAAGACGGGCCGGCTTTGTGCGTCACGAATAGATAGCCGTGCTTTTTCGCCCCAGGCACTTTGCTCCGATATTTGAGTACGTAGTCGTGAATGCGCTCAACCAGCAAAGGATCTACCGGAATGGTGCGTTCCCGCGTCTTCACGACGGGCTGATATGCGCGCAGATCACCTTTTGCATCCGGCCGTCGCACGATCGATAGCTTATTAGCAGCAAAGTTGATGTCCTCAACTTTCAGGCTCAACAACTCACCGCGCCGCATACCTGTTACGCGCAAAATGGCGATCATTAACGCATTGCGAACCTGCACCTCATAACTTTTAACCGGATTGCCCTCACTGCCAGGCTTGAGCACATTGTCGAGCCTGTCGAGCAATTCAACATCGAGATGAATCTCATCCCGATCCTTTTGCGACTTATTGGAAATTTTCGGGCGACAGGCTCTGATCGTGCTGACCATAGCCTGAATACGTTTCTTAGCTTCTTCAGAGCGTTGCTGAAGCTGGACCGCGAGGAAACCAAGGTAATCCGCAACGACCGTCAGGCGGGCATATTGCACCTTGGTCGAGACCACCTTTGACTTGTGCCTGCGCGCAGCGATTGAGGTGACCTTCCTTTCAGGCTTCGCATCGCCATCTATTGAGCGCTGCATGAAATCGCGTAACGCGTGAATCTGATGAGCCTCGAGATGCACACCGCAAGCAAAACAAGACTCGATATCGACTTTGCAGTCGCGCTGCCAATCGTAGAGCGCCTTTATCGCACTCAAGGCATTTCTGAGGGTATTTACCGCCCTACTGCCACCTCGGACGACTACGGCGGCGTACAAAGCTGGGAAGTAAAGGGGCATCCCGCTTTCATCAACGAGAAGCATATAGCGCTCGCCGCCATCAAAGATGACATGCCTAACCGAAAGCCCCATGACCGCCTCCAAATAGATACGTTTTTACATGGTATTCAACTTATTATTTATGTCAATGATATTTTTACACATGCAAAAACACAAAACCCCCGATATACGGGGGTTCTGGAGTAAAAATTTACGTTTTTATCTTAGGTCAGGGCTAGAACGGAATATCGTCATCAAAGCTGTCAAAGTCAGCCGCCGGCTGTGGCGCTGGCTGCTGCGGCGCCGGGCGCTGAGGGGCCTGTTGCGGGCGTTGGGCCTGCTGACGTGGAGCCTGGTTGTACTGTTGCGGCTGGCCGCCACCGTAGTTGCCGCCACCCTGATTGTACGGGTCGCCGCCCTGCTGCTGGCCCTGCGGACGGCCACCCAGCAGCTGCATGGTGCCGTTGATGTCGACGATGATCTCAGTGGTGTAGCGCTTGATACCGTCTTTTTCCCACTCACGGGTCTGCAGTTTGCCTTCGATGTAGCACTGCGAACCTTTGCGCAGGTACTCGCCGGCGATCTCGGCAACCTTGCCGAACAGCGACACACGGTGCCACTCGGTACGCTCTACCTTCTGGCCCGACTGCTTGTCGGTCCACTGCTCGCTGGTAGCCAGGCTCAGGTTGGTCACGGCGTTACCGTTGGGCAGGTAGCGGACTTCGGGATCCTGGCCACAGGTGCCGACCAGAATGACTTTGTTAACCCCACGGGCCATAACGTTCTCCTAGGCTTCGCACGCCGAAGAGGCTGGGTTCACCAGTCGCTCGAGGGTCGCACGGTCCAAAATTTTCGTATCCAGTTTGATATAGATAGCGGCTTCTTCAGCCACCACCACAGCGTCGGTCACACCCGGCACGGCCATCAGGCGCTCGGACAGGCCGGCTTCACGGACTGCCTCAGGCGTCAGCGGCATGCGCAGACTGGTCACATAAGGCGGCTCGTTCATGCGCAGGGCGACGACCAGCCAGATGGCACACAGCACCGCGCAACCGAGGAACACCGTGTCCAGCCCACCGTGCTGGAACAACCAGCCACCGAGAATGCCGCCCAGCGCCGCACCAAGGAACTGGCTGGTGGAGTAGACCCCCATCGCCGTCCCCTTGCCACCGGCAGGCGACACCTTGCTCACCAGCGAAGGCAGCGATGCCTCCAGCAGGTTGAATGCGGTAAAGAATACCACGGTGCCAATCACCAGTCCGCGCAAACCGTCAGCCCACTCCCAGAAGTATATCTCTGTCAGCAGCAGGACACTGACAGCGCCGGCCAACACGCGTTTCATCTTGCGCTTTTTTTCGCCGTAGATGATGAACGGGACCATTGCAAAAAATGAGATGAACAGCGCGGTCAGGTACACCCACCAGTGCTGCTCCTTGGGCAGCCCACCGCGCTCGACGAAGGCCAGCGGCAGCGCGACGAAGCTGGCCATGAGAATGGCATGGAGGACGAAGATGCTTATGTCCAGGCGCAGAAGGTCCGGATGACGCAGGGTTGGGCCGAGTGCCTGGCGCGCCACGCCCGATTCGCGGTGCTGCAGGATGCTATGCGTGTTGGGCACGACAAAGGCAATCAGCAGGATGCCTACCAGGGCAAGCCCCGCCGTGGTCAGGAACAATCCTGACAAGCCGAAGGCACTTGTCAGCAAGGGTCCGACGACCATGGCGACGGCAAACGACAGGCCGATGCTCATGCCGATCATGGCCATGGCCTTGGTCCGGTGTTGCTCGCGGGTGAGATCGGACAACAACGCCATGACGGCGGCAGAAATCGCACCGGCGCCCTGCAAAACACGCCCGGCGATCACGCCCCAGATGGAGTCGGCCTGGGCCGCCAGCACACTGCCCAGGGCGAAAATCACCAGCCCCAGGTAAATCACCGGCCGGCGGCCGATGCGGTCGGAGATCATCCCGAACGGGATCTGCAATACCGCCTGAGTCAGGCCATAGGCGCCAATGGCCAGGCCGATCAGCGCAGGGGTGGCGCCGGCCAGGTCCATGCCGTAGGTAGCCAGTACCGGCAAGACCATGAACATGCCCAGCATACGAAAGGCAAAGACCAGAGCAAGGCCGCCAGCGGCGCGGGTTTCGCCGCCACTCATGCGCTCGTTGTGGGTGTCGTGCATGGATTAACCTCGTGTGAACCGGCGGCGATTCTATCAGTCCGACAGCGTAACGGCATCTACGCGACGCTTTGCCGCGTCATACTGGCGCGCCGTATACTTCCTTGTTTATGCCCGCCAAGCGAGGCCGCAGTGGACAAGATCCTGATTCGTGGGGCACGTACCCACAACCTGAAGAACATCGACCTGACCCTGCCCCGGGACAAGCTGATCGTGATCACCGGCCTGTCCGGTTCCGGCAAGTCGTCCCTGGCGTTCGACACCCTCTACGCCGAAGGCCAGCGCCGCTACGTGGAATCGCTGTCGGCCTACGCCCGGCAGTTCCTGTCGATGATGGAAAAGCCCGACGTCGATACCATCGAAGGCCTCTCACCGGCCATTTCCATCGAGCAGAAGTCGACCTCGCACAACCCACGCTCCACGGTCGGCACCATCACTGAAATCTACGACTACCTGCGCCTGTTGTATGCCCGCGTGGGTACGCCACGCTGCCCGGACCACGATATCCCGCTGGAGGCGCAAACGATCAGCCAGATGGTCGACCTGGTGCTGGAGCGCCCGGAAGGCAGCAAGCTGATGCTGCTGGCGCCGGTGGTGCGCGAGCGCAAGGGTGAGCACCTGGCCGTGTTTGACGAGTTGCGCGCTCAAGGGTTCGTACGCGCCCGGGTCAACGGCAAGCTCTACGAGCTGGACGAACTGCCCAAACTGGACAAACAGAAAAAGCACAGCATCGATGTGGTGGTAGACCGCTTCAAGGTGCGCGCCGACCTGCAGCAACGCCTCGCTGAATCGTTCGAGACCGCACTGAAGCTGGCCGACGGGATCGCTCTGGTAGCACCGATGGACGACGAACCAGGCGAAGAGATGATCTTCTCCGCCCGCTTCGCCTGCCCGGTGTGCGGCCATGCCATCAGCGAGCTGGAACCCAAGCTGTTCTCCTTCAACAACCCGGCTGGCGCCTGCCCGACCTGCGATGGCCTGGGGGTGAAGCAGTTCTTCGACACCAAACGCCTGGTCAATACCGAACTCACCCTGGCTGAAGGTGCGATCCGCGGCTGGGACCGACGCAACGTTTACTACTTCCAGATGCTCGGCTCGTTGGCCGCGCATTATGGCTTCAGCCTGGAAGAACCCTTCGGCGAGCTCTCGGCAGAACACCAGAAGGTGATCCTGCAAGGCAGTGGCAAGCAAAGCATCGACTTCAAGTACTTGAACGACCGTGGCGATATCGTAAAGCGCTCGCACCCGTTTGAAGGCATCGTGCCGAACCTGGAACGCCGCTACCGCGAGACCGAGTCGGCCACCGTACGCGAAGAGCTGGCCAAGTTCCTCGGCACCCAGCCCTGCCCGGATTGCCGTGGCACTCGCCTGCGCCGTGAAGCACGCCATGTGTGGGTAGGCGAAAAAACGCTGCCGGCGGTCACCAACCTACCGATCGGTGAAGCCAGCAACTACTTTGGCGAGCTGACCCTGACTGGCCGCCGTGGCGAGATTGCCGCCAAGATCCTCAAGGAAATCTGCGAGCGCTTGCAGTTCCTGGTCAACGTCGGCCTCGACTACCTCACCCTCGACCGTAGCGCCGACACCCTGTCCGGTGGCGAGGCCCAGCGTATCCGGCTTGCCAGCCAGATTGGCGCCGGCCTGGTCGGGGTGATGTACATCCTTGATGAACCGTCCATCGGCCTTCATCAACGCGACAACGACCGCCTGCTGGCCACCCTCAACCACCTGCGCGATTTGGGCAACACGGTCATCGTGGTAGAGCACGACGAGGACGCCATTCGCTTGGCCGACTATGTGGTCGATATCGGCCCAGGGGCCGGTGTGCATGGTGGCCAGATCGTCGCCGAGGGCTCGCCACAGGAGGTCATGGACCACCCTGATTCGTTAACCGGCAAGTACTTGTCCGGACGCAAGAAGATCGTCGTGCCAGCCAAGCGCACGCCGCGCAACAAGAAGCTGCAACTAAAGCTCAAGGGTGCGCGTGGCAACAACCTGCAGAACGTCGACCTCGAAGTCCCCATCGGCCTGCTGACCTGCGTGACGGGGGTATCCGGCTCGGGCAAATCGACGCTGATCAACAACACCCTGTTCCCCTTGGCCGCTACTGCCCTCAATGGCGCAAGCAGCCTGGAAGCCGCAGCGCACAGCAGCATGGACGGCCTGCAGCACCTGGATAAGGTGGTGGATATCGACCAGAGCCCGATCGGCCGCACTCCGCGCTCGAACCCGGCAACGTACACCGGTATTTTCACCCCTATCCGCGAGCTGTTCTCCGGGGTGCCGGAGTCGCGCTCACGCGGCTATGGCCCGGGACGTTTCTCGTTCAACGTCAAGGGTGGCCGTTGCGAGGCCTGCCAAGGCGATGGCCTGATCAAGGTCGAGATGCACTTCCTGCCAGACATCTACGTGCCGTGCGACGTGTGCAAGAGCAAGCGCTACAACCGCGAAACGTTGGAGATCAAGTACAAGGGCAAGAACATCCACGAGGTGCTGGAAATGACCATCGAGGATGCCCGCGAATTCTTCGACGCAGTGCCAGCGCTGGCGCGCAAGCTGCAAACACTGATGGATGTAGGCCTGTCGTACATCAAGCTGGGCCAGTCGGCGACTACCTTGTCTGGTGGTGAGGCGCAGCGGGTGAAGCTGTCCCGCGAGTTGTCCAAGCGCGATACCGGCAAAACCCTGTATATCCTGGATGAACCCACCACGGGCCTGCACTTTGCCGATATCCAGCAGTTGCTGGACGTGCTGCATCGCCTGCGTGATCACGGCAATACCGTGGTGGTGATCGAGCACAACCTGGATGTGATCAAGACTGCTGACTGGCTGGTGGACCTCGGCCCGGAGGGTGGTTCCAAAGGGGGACAGATCATTGCCTGCGGTACGCCGGAAGAACTGAGCGAGATGAAGCAGTCCTATACCGGGCATTACCTGAAACCGCTGCTGGAGCGGGACCGGGCCTGAGTGTTGCTGATGGAATGAAAAAGCCCCTGGCACCATTGGTGTCAGGGGCTTTTTCTTGAGACTGTGGGTAACTTACATCTGCGACTGCAGGTAGTTCTCCAGGCCAATGGCCTTGATCAGACCCTGCTGCTTCTCCAGCCAGTAGGTGTGATCTTCTTCGGTGTCCGCCAGTTGCGCACGCAGGATGTCACGGCTGATGTAGTCCTTGTGCAGCTCGCACAGCTCGATGCCTTTGCACAGCGCACCGCGCACCTTGTACTCAAGCTTGAGGTCGGCCTCGATCATTTCCGGCACGGTGCTGCCGACTTCCAAGTCGTCTGCACGCATGTCAGGTGTGCCTTCGAGCATCAGGATGCGACGCATCAGGGCATCAGCGTGCTGCGTCTCTTCTTCCATCTCGTGGTTGATACGCTCGTAGAGCTTGGTCAGGCCCCAGTCTTCGTACATGCGCGAATGAATGAAGTACTGGTCGCGTGCTGCCAGTTCGCCCTTCAGCAACGTGACGAGGTAGTTGATTACGTCCGGGTGGCCTTGCATCGCCCTGCTTCTCCATATGAAAACGTCTATGCCACATAGTGTGAACCAGCTTTTGCCTGCGGTCACTGAAAAATGCGCAATTAGAAGCAAAAAATCGGTTAAACAGTAGTGATATTCATTGAAAAACCGCCCGAATGAGGGCGGTTCTTCTTATCACTTCGACTTAGGCGAGATTGATGCCCAGGGCTTTGGCGATCCCTTCTCCATAGGCCGGGTCGGCCTGGAAGAAGTACTGCAACTGGCGTTGGATGACGTCCTCACTGACACCCGCCATGGTTCCAGCGATGTTGCTGATCAGCAGGGCTTTCTGCTCGTCACTCATCAGGCGGAACAGCGCGCCGGCGTGGCTGTAGTAGTCAGTGTCCTCGCGGTGATCGTAACGGTCGGCCGAGCCATTCAGAGCCAATGCGGGCTCGGCGTGACGTGGCGACTGTTTCGGTGCCGCGGCGTAGCTGTTGGGTTCGTAGTTCGGTGCACTGCCATAGCTGCCAGTGGCCATGGAGCCGTCGCGCTGGTAGCTGTTGACCGGGCAGCGTGGTGCGTTCACCGGCAACTGTTGGTGGTTAGTCCCCACACGGTAGCGGTGTGCGTCCGCGTAGGCGAACACGCGGCCCTGCAGCATGCGGTCCGGCGACAGGCCAACCCCTGGCACCATGTTGCTTGGCCCGAAGGCAGCCTGCTCGACCTCGGCGAAGTAGTTGAGCGGGTTGCGGTTAAGCTCAAGCACGCCCACTTCGATCAATGGGTAGTCCTTTTGCGACCAGGTTTTGGTCACGTCGAACGGGTTCTCGTCGCGGCTCGCGGCCTCGGCTTCGCTCATCACCTGGATGCAGACAGTCCAGCGTGGATAATCGCCACGCTCAATGGCTTCGAACAGGTCGCGCTGGGCGTAGTCCGGATCAGTACCTGCCAAGCGTGCGGCCTCTGCCGGGGCGAGGTTCTTGATGCCTTGCTGGGTCTTGAAGTGCCATTTGACCCAAGTGCGCTCACCCTGGGCATTGATCAGGCTGTAGGTGTGGCTGCCAAAGCCGTGCATGTGGCGGTAGCCATCCGGAATGCCCCGGTCGGAGAACAGGATGGTGACCTGGTGCAGCGCCTCGGGCGAGTGCGACCAGAAATCCCACATCATCTGGGCGTTCTTCAGGTTGGACTGCGGGTGACGTTTCTGGGTGTGGATAAAGTCCGGGAACTTGAGCGGATCACGAATGAAGAACACTGGCGTGTTGTTACCCACGATGTCCCAGTTACCTTCCTCGGTGTAGAACTTGACGGCAAATCCGCGCGGATCGCGCTCTGTGTCCGCAGAACCACGTTCGCCACCCACGGTAGAGAAGCGCAGGAATGTCTCCGTCTGCTTGCCAATCTGCTCGAACAGTTTGGCGCTGGTGTAATCGGTGATGTCGCGGGTTACGGTAAAAGTGCCATAGGCGCCCGAACCCTTCGCGTGAACCCGGCGCTCTGGAATGTTCTCACGGTTGAAATGGGCGAGCTTCTCAATCAGGTGGAAGTCGTCAAGCAGCAGCGGGCCGCGTGGGCCGGCGGAGCGGGAGTTCTGGTTGTCGGCTACAGGTGCACCGCTGGCGGTGGTGAGAATCTTGCTCATGGGCTCTCCTTATCGGTCTTGAAGCGCCGGCTAATCGGCTATGGAGAGAGTATTGACGAGCAAGGTTACAGGGACAAATTCATTAACTGATTTACATCAATAGAAATTAACAATACCAACAGACACAAAAAACCGGGCACTAGGCCCGGTTCTTTGTAGCAGACAGAACGTCTTACTCAGCAGCTTCTACAGCACCGCCGACCGGACGATCAACCAGCTCGACGTACGCCATAGGCGCGTTGTCGCCAGCGCGGAAACCGCACTTCAGGATGCGCAGGTAGCCGCCCTGACGGGTGGCGTAACGCTTGCCCAGGTCGTTGAACAGTTTGCCAACAGCGGACTTCGAACGGGTACGGTCGAAGGCCAGACGACGGTTAGCAACGCTGTCTTCCTTGGCCAAGGTGATCAGCGGCTCGGCAACGCGGCGCAGTTCCTTGGCTTTCGGCAGGGTGGTTTTGATCAGCTCGTGCTCGATCAGCGACACTGCCATGTTCTGGAACATAGCCTTGCGGTGAGAGCTGGTACGGCTCAGGTGACGTCCACTTTTACGATGACGCATGATTCATTCCTTACCAAACACTACGTTCGGTGATTACGACGATCAGGCGGTCGCCTTGTCGTCTTTCTTAAGACTTGCAGGCGGCCAGTTGTCGAGGCGCATGCCGAGAGACAGACCACGAGAGGCCAGGACGTCCTTGATTTCAGTCAGGGACTTCTTGCCGAGGTTAGGAGTCTTCAACAGCTCTACTTCGGTACGCTGAATCAGGTCGCCGATGTAGTAGATGTTCTCCGCCTTGAGGCAGTTGGCCGAACGTACAGTCAGTTCCAGGTCGTCAACCGGACGCAGCAGGATCGGATCGATCTCGTCTTCCTGCTCGACTACGACAGGCTCGCTGTCACCTTTGAGGTCGACGAACGCGGCCAGCTGCTGTTGCAGGATGGTCGCAGCGCGGCGGATTGCCTCTTCAGGGTCCAGGGTGCCGTTGGTTTCCAGATCAATGACCAGTTTATCCAGGTTGGTACGCTGCTCAACACGGGCGTTCTCGACCACATAGGCGATACGACGCACCGGGCTGAACGAAGCGTCCAACTGCAGACGGCCAATGCTACGGCTTTCGTCTTCGTCGGTTTGACGGGAGTCGGCCGGCTCGTAACCACGACCACGAGCTACAGTGAGCTTCATGTTCAGGGCGCCGTTCGACGCCAGGTTCGCGATTACGTGATCGGGGTTGACGATCTCGACATCGTGATCCAGCTGAATATCGGCAGCGGTAACCACCCCCGAACCCTTTTTCGACAAGGTCAGCGTAACTTCGTCACGACCGTGCAGTTTGATAGCCAGGCCTTTCAGGTTCAACAGGATTTCAATGACGTCTTCCTGAACACCTTCGATCGCGGAGTACTCGTGGAGTACGCCATCGATCTCGGCCTCGACTACTGCACAGCCAGGCATGGAGGACAACAGGATGCGGCGCAGCGCGTTGCCCAGGGTATGGCCGAAACCACGCTCGAGAGGCTCGAGCGTGATCTTGGCGCGGGTCGGACTGACTACCTGCACATCAATGTGGCGGGGAGTCAGGAACTCATTTACCGAAATCTGCATGGATGCACCTATTTTCTAGCCCTTACTTGGAGTAGAGCTCGACAATCAGGTTCTCGTTGATGTCGGCAGACAGGTCGCTGCGAGCAGGAACGTTCTTGAAAACGCCCGACTTTTTAGCAGCATCCACGTCAACCCACTCAACGCGGCCACGCTGGGCGCACAGTTCAAGGGCTTGAACAATGCGCAGCTGGCTCAGCGATTTCTCGCGAACCGCGACCACGTCACCCGGACGAACTTGGTAGGATGGAATGTTTACAGTCTTACCGTTGACGCTGATCGCTTTGTGCGAAACCAGCTGACGCGACTCAGAACGAGTCGAGCCGAAGCCCATACGGTAAACGACGTTATCCAGACGGCACTCGAGCAGTTGCAGCAGGTTCTCACCGGTTGCGCCTTTTTTCGAGGCAGCAGCTTGGTAGTAACCGCGGAACTGACGCTCCAGAACACCGTAGATACGACGGACTTTTTGTTTCTCACGCAGCTGGGTGCCGTAGTCAGACTGACGGCCACGGCGCTGGCCGTGGATACCTGGGGCTGCTTCGATGTTGCACTTCGATTCCAGAGCGCGAACGCCGCTCTTCAGGAACAGGTCAGTGCCTTCACGACGAGACAGTTTGCATTTTGGACCAATGTAACGTGCCATTCTTCTGTCTCCTGATTACACGCGACGCTTCTTCGGCGGACGGCACCCGTTGTGCGGGATTGGCGTCACGTCGGTGATGCTGGCGATCTTGTAGCCGCAGCTGTTCAATGCACGAACGGCGGACTCACGACCTGGACCTGGACCCTTGACGTTAACGTCGAGGTTCTTCAGACCGTATTCCAGCGCAGCTTGACCAGCACGCTCAGCAGCGATCTGAGCTGCGAACGGGGTGGATTTGCGCGAACCACGGAAACCCGAACCACCGGAGGTCGCCCAGGACAAAGCATTGCCCTGACGGTCGGTGATGGTCACGATGGTGTTGTTGAAAGAGGCATGGATGTGGGCGATGCCATCAACCACTGTCTTTTTGACTTTCTTACGAGGACGAGCAGCAGGTTTTGCCATGTCTATATTCCTGGGCGATTACTTGCGGATCGGCTTACGCGGGCCCTTACGGGTGCGTGCGTTGGTCTTGGTGCGCTGACCGCGAACCGGCAGACCTTTACGATGACGCAGGCCGCGGTAGCAACCCAGGTCCATCAAGCGTTTGATCTTCATGTTGATGTCACGACGCAGGTCACCTTCGGTGGTGAACTTCGCGACTTCGCCACGCAGGGTTTCGATTTGCTCGTCGCTCAGATCCTTGATCTTAGCGGCTGGGTTTACACCAGCGTCTGCACAGATCTTCTGTGCAGTTGTGCGACCGACACCATAGATGTAGGTCAGCGAGATAACAGTATGCTTGTTATCTGGAATGTTGACGCCTGCAATACGGGCCATTCAGTGGGACTCCAATTGACAGCTACCTACGCCCCGGAAGCCAAGAAATAGGGCGCGAGATAATATCGCTGTAGAAACGAATAATCAACCCAGCAGCACACTAGCTGCTGGGTTTGAAGCGCAGATCACACTCAGCCTTGGCGCTGTTTGTGACGCGGTTCCGCGCTGCAGATCACTCGTACGACGCCTTCGCGACGGATGATCTTGCAGTTACGGCACAGCTTTTTCACCGATGCACGAACTTTCATTACCGACTCCTCGAACCTTAGGGGCGTATCAGCGCAGCAGACCGCTGCCACCGTAGCCTTTCAGGTTGGCTTTCTTCATCAGGGATTCGTACTGGTGCGAAACGAGGTGCGATTGTACTTGGGACATGAAGTCCATCACAACCACTACCACAATCAGCAACGAGGTCCCGCCAAGGTAGAACGGCACATTTGCTGCCACCACCAGGAACTGGGGCAGAAGGCAGACGGCCATCATGTAAAGAGCACCGAACATGGTCAGACGAGTCAGAACGCCATCAATGTAGCGTGCCGACTGCTCACCAGGACGGATACCCGGAATAAAGGCACCGGACTTCTTCAGGTTTTCCGCTACGTCTTTCGGGTTGAACATCAACGCTGTGTAGAAGAAGCAGAAGAAAATGATCCCTGCACTAAACAGCAGAATGTTCAACGGCTGACCAGGAGCGATCGACTGCGAGATGTCCTGCAGCCAGCCCATACCTTCGGACTGACCGAACCAGGCACCCAGCGAAGCCGGGAACAGCAAAATGCTGCTCGCGAAAATGGCCGGGATAACCCCCGCCATGTTCACTTTCAACGGCAAGTGGCTGGTCTGCGCAGCGAAGACCTTGCGGCCCTGCTGACGCTTGGCATAGTGAACGGCGATACGACGCTGACCACGCTCAATGAACACCACGAAACCGATAATCGCTACTGCCAGCAAACCGATAGCGACCAGGGCGAAAATGTTGATATCGCCTGTGCGTGCAGACTCGAAAGACTGCCCGATTGCTCTCGGAAGACCGGCAACGATACCTGCGAAGATCAACATCGAGATACCGTTGCCCACACCGCGCTCGGTGATCTGCTCGCCCAGCCACATCATGAACATCGCGCCCGCCACGAAGGTGGAGACGGCAACGACATGGAAGCCCAGGCCTACAGAAAACGCCACGCCCTGGTTGGCCAGGCCAATGGACATGCCAATGGCTTGAACCAGTGCCAGGATAACGGTGCCGTAGCGGGTGTACTGGCTGATCTTGCGACGGCCAGCTTCACCTTCCTTCTTCAACTGCTCCAGTTGCGGGCTGACCGCCGTCATCAGCTGCATGATGATCGATGCCGAGATGTACGGCATGATCCCCAGTGCAAAGATGCTCATGCGCTCAAGCGCGCCACCGGAAAACATGTTGAACAAGCTAAGAATGGTCCCCTCATTCTGCCGAAACAGATCCGCCAGACGGTCCGGATTGATGCCGGGAACCGGGATATGCGCACCTATCCGATAGACGATGATCGCCATGAACAGAAAGCGCAGACGAGCCCAGAGTTCCGACATCCCGCCCTTACCGAGCGAAGAGAGAGCACCTTGCTTAGCCATTTATTCCTCGAATTTGCCGCCAGCTGCTTCGATAGCCGCACGCGCACCCTTGGTGGCTGCGATGCCCTTGATGGTGACTGCGCGAGTAACTTCGCCAGACAGCATGATTTTCACACGCTGAATGTGCTGGTTGATCACGTTGGCATCCTTCAGGGATTGCACGGAGATCACGTCGCCTTCCACTTTGGCCAGCTCGGACAGACGCACTTCGGCGCGGTCCATGGCTTTCAGGGAAACGAAGCCGAACTTCGGCAGACGACGGTGCAGCGGCTGTTGACCGCCTTCGAAGCCAGGAGCGATCGAACCACCCGAACGGGAAGTCTGACCTTTGTGGCCACGGCCGCCGGTCTTACCCAGACCGCTACCGATACCACGACCTGGACGATGCTTCTCGCGACGGGAACCCGGCGCTGGACTCAGATCATTGAGTTTCATCGATTAACCCTCGACCTTCAGCATGTAGTAAGCCTTGTTGATCATCCCGCGGTTCTCGGGAGTATCCTGGACTTCTACAGTGTGACCGATGCGACGCAGACCCAGGCCTTTAACGCACAGTTTGTGGTTAGGCAGACGGCCCGAGACGCTCTTGATCAGCGTTACTTTTACGGTTGCCATGATCAGAAGATCTCCTCGACGCTCTTGCCGCGCTTGGCAGCAATGGATTCAGGAGATTGCATGGCTTTCAGACCCTTGAAGGTGGCGTAAACCACGTTCACTGGGTTGGTCGAACCGTAGCACTTGGCCAGAACGTTCTGAACACCAGCAACTTCCAGGACAGCACGCATTGCGCCACCGGCGATGATACCGGTACCTTCCGAGGCAGGCTGCATGTAAACCTTCGAGGCGCCGTGGGCAGCCTTGGTGGCGTACTGCAGGGTGGTGCCCTTCAGGTCAACCTGGATCATGTTGCGGCGAGCAGCTTCCATGGCTTTCTGGATCGCGGCTGGTACTTCGCGCGATTTGCCACGGCCGAAGCCAACACGACCTTTACCATCACCTACCACGGTCAGCGCGGTGAAGGTGAAGATACGGCCGCCTTTTACGGTTTTGGCAACGCGGTTAACTTGAACCAGCTTCTCGATGTAGCCTTCGTCGCGCTTTTGATCGTTATTTGCCATAACTTAGAACTCCAGCCCGCCTTCACGAGCAGCATCAGCCAGCGCTTTGACGCGGCCATGGTACTTGAAGCCGGAACGGTCAAAGGCAACTTGAGATACACCGGCGGCTTTCGCACGCTCAGCTACCAGCTTGCCAACCTTAGTGGCCGCGTCGATGTTGCCAGTGGCGCCATCACGCAGTTCTTTGTCCAAGGTCGAGGCGCTTGCCAGAACCTTGCTGCCGTCGGCCGAAATGACCTGGGCGTAGATGTGCTGCGAGGAGCGGAACACGCACAGGCGCACGACTTCGAGTTCGTGCATCTTGAGACGTGCTTTGCGAGCGCGACGCAGTCGGATAACTTTTTTGTCGGTCATTTGCTAGGCCCTACTTCTTCTTGGCTTCTTTACGACGGACTACTTCGTCCGCGTAACGCACACCCTTGCCTTTGTAAGGCTCTGGCGGACGGAAGTCGCGGATTTCAGCGGCCACCTGACCCACCAGCTGCTTGTCGATACCCTTGATCAGGATGTCGGTCTGGCTTGGGGTTTCAGCGGTGATGCCGGCTGGCAGTTCGTAGTCCACTGGGTGCGAGAAGCCCAGAGCCAGGTTCAGGACGGTGCCTTTAGCCTGTGCCTTGTAACCAACACCGACCAGCTGGAGCTTACGCTCGAAGCCTTGGCTTACGCCTTGGACCATGTTGTTCACCAGAGCGCGGGTGGTACCGGCCATGGCGCGAGCTTGCTGGTCACCGTTGCGAGCGACGAAACGCAGCTCGCCAGACTCTTCGGTAACTTCAACAGACGAGTGAACGTTCAGTTCGAGAGTGCCTTTGGCACCCTTCACCGAAAGCTGCTGGCCGGCGAATTTGACTTCGACGCCTGCTGGCAGCTTAACGGGGTTCTTAGCGACGCGAGACATGCCTATCTCCCCTTAGAACACTGTGCACAGAACTTCGCCGCCGACACCGGCAGCGCGCGCAGCGCGATCAGTCATCACACCTTTGTTGGTGGAGACGATAGACACGCCCAGGCCGCCACGTACTTTCGGCAGTTCTGCGACGGACTTGTACTGGCGCAGGCCAGGACGGCTGGAACGCTTCAGTTCCTCGATGACCGGACGGCCTTCGAAGTACTTCAGCTCGATCGACAGGGAAGGCTTGGCCTCACCAGTAACCTGGTAGCCAGCGATGTAACCTTCGTCTTTCAGAACTTTGGCAACCGCGACCTTCAGGGTGGAGGAAGGCATGCTTACGACGGACTTTTCAGCCATCTGGGCATTACGGATGCGAGTTAGCATGTCCGCTAACGGGTCCTGCATACTCATGGGCTAGATGCTCCTGATACAAGAATTATTAGCCTTGCGGCTATCACAACCACCCAAGCAGACAGGGTAAAAAACCCAGGCTCAGGTGAGCCGGTCATTCTAGACACAAGGCAGAAACGAAACAAGCCCCATATAGGGGCTTGTTTGTTGGCAAGGTCACCGGCGGTCGGAAGATTGCTCCCCTTGCGCCGGGATCCAGCCTGCAGCGATTACCAGGAGGCCTTGACCAGACCTGGTACGTCACCGCGCATTGCAGCTTGACGCAGCATGTTACGGCCCAGGCCGAACTTACGGTATACACCGTGAGGACGACCGGTCAGGCGGCAACGGTTGCGCAGGCGCGAGGCGCTAGCATCACGTGGCTGCTTCTGCAGAGCGACAACGGCAGCGAAACGCTCTTCTGGAGAGGCGTTAACGTTGACGATGGTCGCTTTCAGCTCAGCACGCTTCTTAGCGAACTTGGCTACCGTGAGCTGACGCTTCAGCTCGCGGTTTTTCATGCTCTTCTTGGCCATTTTCCTACTCCAATCAGTTGCGGAACGGGAACTTGAAAGCACGCAGCAGAGCGCGGCCTTCGTCGTCCGAACGAGCAGTGGTGGTCAGGGTGATGTCCAAACCGCGCAGAGCATCGATCTTGTCGTAGTCGATTTCCGGGAAGATGATCTGCTCTTTCACGCCCATGCTGTAGTTGCCACGGCCATCGAAGGACTTGGCATTCAGGCCGCGGAAGTCGCGAACCCGAGGCAGGGAGATCGCCAGCAGGCGGTCCAGGAATTCGTACATCTTGTCGCTACGCAGGGTCACCTTGACGCCGATCGGCCAGCCTTCGCGGACTTTGAAGCCAGCGATGGATTTGCGAGCGAAAGTCACAACCGGCTTTTGACCGGTGATCTTTTCCAGGTCGGCAACAGCGTGCTCGATGACTTTCTTGTCACCGATCGCTTCGCCCAGACCCATGTTCAGGGTGATTTTGGTAACGCGCGGAACTTCCATCACGTTCGACAGCTTAAGTTCTTCCTTAAGCTTAGGAGCGATTTCGTTCCGGTAAATCTCTTTCAGTCGTGCCATGGTCTTCTACCTAGCAGTGTTCAAGCATCAACCGCTTTTTGGGTCGACTTGAAGACACGAATTTTTTTACCGTCTTCTACTTTGAAACCAACGCGGTCAGCCTTGTTGGTTTCGCCGTTGAAGATGGCAACGTTGGAAGCGTGCAGAGGCGCTTCTTTCTCGACGATACCGCCCTGTACGCCCGCCATCGGGTTAGGCTTGGTATGACGCTTGACCAGGTTCACACCACCAACGACCAGACGGTCGTCAGCCAGAACCTTCAGCACCTTACCGCGCTTACCTTTGTCTTTGCCGGCGATCACGATGATCTCGTCGTCACGACGAATCTTTTGCATGTCGGATCTCCTTACAGCACTTCAGGGGCGAGCGAGACGATCTTCATGAACTTCTCAGTACGAAGTTCACGGGTCACTGGCCCGAAGATGCGAGTGCCGATCGGCTCTTGCTTGTTGTTCAGCAGAACAGCAGCGTTGCCGTCGAAACGAATGATGGAACCGTCAGCGCGACGAACACCGTGACGGGTGCGCACGACAACAGCAGTCATCACTTGGCCTTTTTTGACCTTACCGCGCGGAATTGCTTCCTTGACGGTAACCTTGATGATGTCACCGATGCCGGCGTAACGGCGGTGCGAACCACCGAGCACCTTGATGCACATGACGCGACGAGCGCCGCTGTTATCGGCCACATCGAGCATGGATTGAGTCTGAATCATAAAATTTCTCCGACCCCTAGCCCTTAGACTTCAACAGCGCGTTCGAGGACTTCAACCAGTGCCCAGGACTTGGTCTTGGCCAGCGGACGGGTTTCACGGATGGAAACCTTGTCGCCGATCTTGCACTGGTTGGCTTCGTCGTGCGCGTGCAGCTTAGTCGAACGCTTAACGTATTTACCGTAGATCGGGTGCTTTACGCGACGCTCGATCAGAACGGTGATGGTCTTGTCCATTTTGTCGCTGACGACACGGCCAGTCAGCGTACGGACGGTTTTTTCAGCTTCAGCCATGATCACTTACCTGCCTGCTGGTTGAGCACAGTTTTCACGCGAGCGATGTCACGCTTAACTTGCGAGAGCAGGTGCGACTGCCCCAACTGGCCAGTTGCTTTCTGCATACGCAGATTGAACTGGTCGCGCAGCAAGCCGAGCAGTTGCTCGTTCAGTTGCTGTGCCGATTTTTCACGAAGTTCATTCGCTTTCATCACATCACCGTCCGCTTAACAAAGGAGGTGGCGAGAGGCAGCTTTGCAGCAGCCAGGGCGAATGCTTCGCGCGCCAGCTCTTCAGAAACACCCTCGATCTCGTACAGGACTTTACCTGGCTGGATCTGGGCAACCCAGTACTCCACGGAACCCTTACCTTTACCCATACGAACCTCGAGAGGTTTCTTGGAGATCGGCTTGTCCGGGAACACACGGATCCAGATCTTGCCGCCACGTTTAACGTGACGGGTCAGCGCACGACGTGCGGACTCGATCTGGCGAGCGGTGAGGCGACCGCGAGCAACAGCTTTCAGGGCGAACTCGCCGAAGCTGACTTTGCTACCGCGCAGTGCCAGACCACGGTTGTGGCCAGTCATCTGCTTGCGGAATTTTGTACGCTTTGGTTGCAACATTTGGCGTACCCCTTACTTAGCAGCTTTTTTACGAGGCGCTGGTGCTTGTGGTTTCAGTTCTTCTTGGCGACCACCAATAACTTCGCCTTTGAAGATCCAAACCTTCACACCGATCACACCGTAAGTGGTGTGAGCTTCGTAGGTGTTGTAGTCGATATCGGCACGCAGGGTGTGCAGCGGCACACGACCTTCGCGATACCACTCGGTACGAGCAATCTCAGCACCGCCGAGACGACCGCTCACCTGGATCTTGATGCCCTTGGCACCAATACGCATGGCGTTCTGTACGGCGCGCTTCATGGCGCGACGGAACATTACGCGGCGTTCCAGCTGCTGAGCTACGCTCTGCGCAACCAGCATAGCGTCGAGTTCCGGCTTGCGGATCTCTTCGATGTTGATGTGCACAGGCACACCCATCTGCTTGGTCAGGTCCTGACGCAGCTTCTCGACATCTTCACCTTTCTTCCCGATAACGATACCTGGACGAGCGGTGTGGATGGTGATGCGTGCAGTTTGAGCCGGACGATGAATATCGATACGGCTTACGGACGCGCTTTTTAGTTTGTCTTGGAGGTACTCACGCGTTTTCAGATCCTTCAACAGGTAATCTGCGTAAGTAGCACCGTCTGCGTACCAGACGGAGGTGTGCTCCTTGACGATTCCCAGGCGAATGCCAGTGGGATGTACTTTCTGACCCATCTGATCGACTCCGTTACTTGTCCGCAACCTTGACAGTGATATGGCAAGACCGCTTGACGATGCGATCAGCACGGCCTTTGGCACGTGGCATGATGCGCTTCAGCGAACGCCCTTCGTTGACGAAGACGGTGGAGACCTTCAGGTCATCAACGTCTGCGCCTTCGTTGTGTTCGGCGTTGGCTACGGCCGACTCGAGGACTTTCTTCATGATTTCAGCGGCTTTTTTGCTGCTGAAGGCCAACAGGTTGAGCGCTTCGCCCACCTTCTTCCCGCGGATCTGGTCGGCGACCAAGCGGGCTTTCTGGGCGGAGATGCGAGCGCCCGACAACTTAGCGGCTACTTCCATTTCCTTACCCCTTAACGCTTGGCTTTCTTGTCAGCCACGTGCCCGCGGTAGGTGCGGGTACCGGCGAACTCGCCCAGTTTGTGGCCGACCATGTCTTCGTTCACGAGAACTGGGACATGTTGACGACCGTTGTGTACCGCGATGGTCAGACCGACCATTTGTGGCAGGATCATCGAACGGCGCGACCAGGTTTTAACTGGCTTGCGATCGTTCTTCTCCACCGCCACTTCGACCTTCTTCAGCAGGTGAAGATCGATAAAAGGACCTTTTTTCAGAGAACGTGGCACTGTCGTATCCCTCTAGTTACTTGCGACGACGGACGATCATGTTGTCGGTACGCTTATTACCACGGGTTTTAGCACCCTTGGTTGGGAAGCCCCATGGCGATACCGGATGACGACCACCGGAGGTACGACCTTCACCACCACCGTGTGGGTGGTCAACCGGGTTCATGGCAACACCACGAACGGTTGGGCGAACGCCGCGCCAGCGTTTGGCACCAGCTTTACCCAGCGAACGCAGGCTGTGCTCGGAGTTCGAGACTTCGCCCAGGGTCGCACGGCACTCAGCCAGGACTTTACGCATTTCACCAGAGCGCAGACGCAGGGTCACGTAGACACCTTCGCGAGCGATCAGCTGAGCCGAAGCACCAGCGGAACGAGCGATCTGAGCACCTTTACCCGGCTTCAGTTCGATGCCGTGAATGGTGGAACCCACTGGAATGTTGCGCAGCTGCAGGGAGTTACCGGCCTTGATTGGGGCCAGGGCACCTGCGATCAGCTGGTCGCCAGCGCTCACGCCTTTAGGGGCGATGATGTAGCGACGCTCACCGTCTGCGTAGCACAGCAGGGCGATGTGAGCAGTACGGTTTGGATCGTATTCGATACGCTCGACAGTGGCTGGGATGCCATCTTTGTCGTTGCGACGGAAGTCGACCAGACGGTAATGCTGCTTATGACCACCACCAACGTGACGAGTGGTAATGCGGCCATTGTTGTTACGACCACCAGACTTCGATTTTTTCTCGATCAGCGGTGCGTGAGGAGCGCCTTTGTGCAGCTCCTTGTTGACCACCTTGACCACGAAACGGCGGCCAGGGGAAGTCGGTTTGCATTTAACGATTGCCATGATGCACCCCTTCCTTACTCAGCACTGCTGCTGAAATCGAGATCTTGGCCTGGCTGAAGGGAGACGATCGCCTTCTTCCAGTCATTACGCTTGCCCAGACCACGTGCGGTACGCTTGGTTTTACCCAGAACGTTAACAGTCGACACGTTTTCAACTTTTACGTTGAACAGGCCTTCGACAGCTTTCTTGATTTCCAGCTTGGTTGCATCAGTAGCAACCTTGAATACGAACTGGCCTTTTTTCTCAGCCAGAACGGTAGCCTTCTCGGAAACGTGCGGGCCAAGGAGGACTTTGAATACGCGTTCCTGGTTCATCCCAGCAGCTCCTCGAATTTCTTCACGGCCGAGACAGTGATCAACACTTTCTCGTATGCGATCAGACTGACCGGGTCGGAACCTTGTACGTCACGTACGTCGACGTGCGGCAGGTTGCGAGCAGCCAGGTACAGGTTCTGATCAACAGCGTCGGAAACGATCAATACGTCGCTCAGACCCATGCCGTTCAGCTTGTTCAGCAGATCTTTGGTTTTCGGTGCTTCGACAGCGAAGTCCTGAACCACGACCAGACGGTCGCTACGCACCAGCTCAGCAAGGATGGAGCGCAGGGCTGCGCGGTACATCTTCTTGTTGAGCTTCTGCGAGTGATCTTGAGGGCGAGCTGCGAAGGTTACACCACCGCCACGCCAGATCGGACCACGAGTGGTACCAGCACGAGCACGGCCAGTACCCTTCTGACGCCATGGGCGCTTACCGCCACCAGCCACGTCGGAACGGGTCTTTTGCTGCTTGGTGCCCTGACGGCCGCCAGCCATGTAGGCCACGACTGCTTGGTGAACCAGCGTCTCGTTGAATTCGCCACCGAAAGTCAGTTCGGAAACTTCGATCGCCTGAGCGTCATTTACATTGAGTTGCATGTCAGTTTCCCCTTAACCGCGAGCCTTGACAGCTGGACGTACAACCACGTCGCCGCCAGTAGCGCCAGGAACGGCACCCTTAACCAGCAGCAGGTTGCGTTCAGCGTCTACGCGAACTACTTCCAGGGACTGAACAGTCACGCGCTCGGCGCCCATGTGACCGGACATTTTCTTGCCCTTGAACACACGACCAGGAGTCTGGCACTGGCCGATGGAACCAGGAACACGGTGCGACACGGAGTTACCGTGGGTGTTGTCCTGACCACGGAAGTTCCAGCGCTTGATGGTACCGGCGAAGCCTTTACCTTTGGACTGACCAGTAACGTCTACCAGCTGGCCTGCAGTGAAGAGTTCAGCTTTGATCAGATCGCCAGCCTGGAAATCGCCTTCTTCAAGACGGAACTCCCAGACACCGCGACCAGCGGCAACGTTAGCCTTGGCGAAGTGACCTGCCTGAGCGGCAGTCACACGCGAAGCACGACGCTCGCCGACAGTGACTTGCACTGCACGGTAGCCATCGGTTTCTTCAGTTTTGAACTGGGTGACACGATTCGGCTCGATCTCAATGACCGTGACCGGAATGGAGACACCTTCTTCGGTGAAAATGCGGGTCATACCGCACTTGCGACCGATTACACCAATAGTCATGTTGTAAACCTCATGAGTGTACGGGGCTTTCACCCGCTATGGCCGCCCATTTCAGAGCGTTACACGACTAGACCGAAGTCTTAGCCGAGGCTGATCTGTACTTCCACACCTGCCGCCAGATCAAGCTTCATCAGCGCGTCAACGGTTTTATCCGTTGGCTGGACGATGTCCAGAACACGCTTATGAGTGCGAATCTCGTACTGGTCACGCGCGTCTTTGTTGACGTGCGGGGAGACCAGAACGGTGAAACGCTCTTTGCGGGTAGGCAGTGGAATTGGACCACGCACTTGTGCACCAGTACGTTTCGCGGTTTCCACGATTTCCTGGGTGGATTGGTCGATCAGGCGATGGTCGAAAGCCTTCAACCTGATACGGATTTGCTGATTTTGCATTGGATTTCAGACTCCAGGCTGTTCCCAACGGACGCACTACGCCCGCTAAAAGGAGGCGTGATTCTATAGACGCCCCCATTTAGTGTCAACCCAATAAAAAAAACCCCCGCTGAGCGGGGGTTTTTTCAATCGGTCGAGTGATTACTCGATGATTTT
>NZ_JBICKA010000029.1:0-157277 GCF_043103635.1 Pseudomonas sp. yb_9
ATATAAAGTAGCCAAGTGCATCAGGTTCCCCAAAGCCATAGCGATAGAACGCTAAGACAGGCCAATGCCATAGGTACAAAGAGAAAGAAACCAGACCAATAGCAACCATGGGTTTTACAGAGAGAGTTTTTCCTATGTAAGTGCTAAGGAAGCTGCCCGAAGCTAATGCCAATTCGGCACCGAATGCGGGTGCTATTGATATAAGCCCGGGAAAGTCTTCAGTCTCGCGAATGTTTTTGATGTTTGGTTACTGGCTATGTACTATAATTAAAACAACTCCCAAGATATAAGGTGCGGTGAGTTTGAGTGGTCGATGGTGTATGGGAGTAACATCAATAAAAATTTCGGTTGAAAGTTATATTTTGCGAGCGGATGCACAAATTTCTTAAGAGTGAGAAATTCGTTTGGCCGTTATGGCCCCCGAAGTGCTACTGTTGATGGTATGTGTGGGTGGTGATTTCCAACAAATTCTCTGCTATGCTCTCGAGGTGAGCGGGAGAGGCTGGCGTTAATAGAGTGTCAGTACATGGTAGGTACCTTGATCGGATTTTTGGTTTGGTTTTAGCGGTGGTTTAGGGGAGGTCTTGCGATCCTGATGAATCTATTTATTTATGGAAGTTGTGTTTCGAGGGATATATTTAACCTCGAGGAGAGTCGAGAATTTAATCTTTCGACGTACTTCGCAAGATCTTCTATGGCAGCACTGTGCAGTGAGGCATATAAGAATGATAAGGTCTTGGAAAATATATCATCAGATTTTCGGCGCCGTATGGTTGCTAATGATTTTTCTAAAGGCTTGCTAAATGCTGAAGCAAGTATTAGAGAAGCTGATATTATTCTTATTGATCTTATTGATGAGCGGTTTGATGTTCTTGCCTTGGAGACGGGTGAGCTCATTACGCATTCAAATGAGCTTGTAGAAAGTGGTTTGTTAAAAGAGCTTGAGAAGTCGAGTTTCAGGAGCATCCCTCAGGGTACCCCCGAGAGGCGAGGTTTGTGGCTTGAGGGCATGAGATGTTTTATCGCGCTTCTAAGGCAGCTTAATAAACTTGATAATCTTGTTGTGAATAGAGTGTTTTGGGCAAGCCGGTTCGAGTTTGATTCAGCTACTAAATTCCCGGTTGCTCAGGCATCTATTGGAAAAGCAAACGCAGAGCTGGCATGGATGTACGATATACTCAGCACAGAAGTGAAAGCATCTCAGTTCTTAACTTTTGCTCCCGAATTCTTATCTGCTGATGAAAGCCATCGGTGGGGAGAATCACCGTTTCACTATTGTGAGGGTTATTATAAGGAAGCCCTGGCGCAATTGTTAGATGAAAAGCGCAGAAGTCATCCTGAACAATATCAAGTGTGTAAAGGTCCACTGGTTGCTTCCGGTTTAGTTCTCAGTGCCACAGCGTATGGGTCAGGTGCGGAAGTATTTGCTACTTCTGCTCTCGAAAAAGATGGGCTTGTGTTAGAAGGTGGAGACTTTGCATTTTATCTACTCGTCGAAGGTGTTGGGCGCGAAGTGCGATGGTATGGACGTTCGAGGAGCGCTAAATTTGTCGCTCCAGCCGAAAGTGGAAGTCTAGAAGTACTCGTGTTCTATAGGGATGAGGCTGGCAATAAGCTAGCTGTAAAATGCCAGGTGAAAAATTTGCTTAAGCAGCGGTTTTAGGCTAAGTATTTTGCAAATAGCTGTTATATAGCGCTAGGCACTCCTCAAATCGAGAGCGGGAGAAAAGCAAGCCTAGCGCTGAAAAAATTTAGTCTGTAAGTGCTGGGTGCTTTCCCTAAGCTCTGACGTGGTCTACGTTAAATTCACATTTGCCATTTAGCGACAAGCTTGAATTATTAGTTGCTCTGTATATAGCATAATAGTGAGAGTTTTCCCTATAAACGATACAGTTTCTATCGTTATAGTCTTTGCCATCAAGTATGTCGGTCACTTGTTTTTGTAGTGTGACAAAAATCGACTACCCCTCGTTAAGTTTCACTTTCACTAAGTCGCTATCGACATCAATTATGATTGGATGAAGCAGCGGTAAGTTTGCGATGCAATCCTTATCACTTTGCATAAAGAATTTCGTTAAAGAGTTGTATGTCAACATGTGGCTATGGGCAATTATGATGGATACGCCGAAATTTGCTCCATTATCGAAATTTCTCCTTATCTTCAGTGACTCGCAAATTCGATAATTATCTGTGCCTTTCGAATTCGCTGATTATCATTGATTAAGTCTCTCGATAGTTTTTTTGATAAAAGCCATCCAGACCGCAGATGGGCGTCTTCATAGTAGGTATTCCGCTGCTCTCAATATGACTAGGGGCAGCGAGGCGTCGCTCTTTGTATATGCCAAGCAAAATGGCTGGCTTAATTTCATTGGCGTTGACTATCTCATCGATAAAGAAAGAGCTTAATAGAATTGTGGTAGCTCAGTGCATCGAAAAATGCTGCGGAAGATACGTAATAGGGTACCCAAGGCTTTTAATGTTTCAACATGCTGGTCGTCACCTTCGAAGACCAGATCATGGGTGATGAATATTTCTCCGCTTAAGTTTTCGAGCTGAACCTAATTGTCAGCATTGGTTTACGGATTGAAATAGAAATTATATCGGTGACCTTTGATGGTGTTGGGATTGATAGAATATTTGTGGTGCTAACGAAATAACCTTGGTGGCATTCAACAATTTAGCGAACTTCAGCTCAGCATGGCTACCCATCAGGCCGCCACAGAGGGTTACGAATTTTGCTTTATCAAGAATACCTTTGATGCATTCCGCTGCTTTTCTATCGCTCTCTAATGGATACCAATTATGATCCTTGGCCATAAAGCCAATGGCGTTCAAATTCTGCTTCGAACTTGGATTCTCAACAAAAAAGGAATCACCTTTTTTCCAGCATAAACATGTCGGCAAAAGTAGTTATTAAGTTCTCATCTTCACCTGGGTAGGGTAAAACGCGAACATGCTCATTTTTGTAAAAAACAATCTTCATAAAGCACTCGCATGGTTAATCTAAGCTTAGCTTTGCTATCTGTGCTCAACCGACTAGTAGGTCATCAATGTGTACCATTGACGGCCTCGGCTGTCTTCGTACAAAGAAGGATCTCAGGAATCAAATTCAGTGCAGACTGATAATCCCGTTTATTCATGAATCTTTCGAACAGATACATGAACGAAGCGAGCTTAGCCACTTCAAAGCTAAAGCTCGAACCTGCTCTGGTAATCGCCGCTTGTTCTAATGACTCAGCCAGTTTTTGATGCTCACTGATTGGCCAGTTTGCGCCTAGAGGTTCTAAATGCCAATTGCCCCAATGCACACATGAAAGTTTATCATTGTCATCAATGAGTAAGGTGTCAGGGGTTACATCGAATGATATCAGCTGTCTAGGCGACTGGCTAAGCCACTGTTTTACTGTGTCAAAGCTTTCAAGCAAAGAGATAACATTCTGTTGCTCTTCATCACTGACGGCGTGCAAAGTGAGCTCTCTGAGCATTTCGCTGCTAAGTCTTGATTCGAGATAGCTTTTGGATCTTTCAAATTTTTTTTGAAAAACATTAGGCGGAGTTAGTGACATGAGTGCTGCATGAAATTTAAGCGATCTATTATAGTACTCTCTTCCGACCATCTTCTGTTCGTTTGACGATTCAAGAATGTGGTAGGTGCAACTTCTTACTTGTCCTGTTCGTAATAGTTTTGGGCTGAGGATCCCAGGGAATTCTGTCAGCAACGACCTTTCTTGTGAGGCAGGGTATTCGCGGAGAGTGTCGTACAATTTAATGATAAAATTTTGCTTTATGCCATTCGAGATGCAATGAGTTTCATAGCAATAAATATCTGGAGAGCCGAGTTGAAAGCTTTTAATATTTTCTATCGAGAACTCATTTTGAAATAGAGGCTTCAGTATCTCGGGAATCCAGAGATTACGTTGTTCATTCGACAGCAGCGCGTGAATGTTCTCTGCTTTCTGCGATGGCGCAACGAGTAACGGTCGATCGTGGAAAAACAACGCGCTAACTTGACAGTGCTGCTGCCTTAAAAGAATAAGCTTAACGCAGAAGCCAACCAGGCGCTGTAAGGACTGCCTTACTAGTAAAAGTGAAATGAGTGCTGTAAATGCGGGAGGAGGAGTGAAATATAAAAAATCTGCGATAACACCGAAGAACGTGACCAGAAAAATAAAGCCGCTTGCCGAGTTAAGGACTTCCTGATAGTGAGTTTTAACTATCTTCTGCAGTCCACTGGAATAGCCGCATAGAATTGAAATAGCTGTACCAAAAAACACGCTGCAAGCTGCAATTAAAAAAAATATAAGCGGGTAGAAGATGCAAAGTGTAATGCCTGCTATGATGAAAAAAAGTAAATCGGCTAGGCCGCGTGTAAATCTAGAATAGGCATTTATCGCGATCGAATCTTGGTTGTCGAACAGCGCAATTTTCTTGGCTTTGGATATCAATAAGCGAGCGCCATTGGCCGTAACTTTGCTTGCGAAAAGTTCAAAAATAAGATGTGATGTGAAAAATATAAGCGCGCTAGCGCTAAGCCAAATCACAACTGTGTTGTGTGAATAAACTTTAATGATGCCGGGGAAGTAACTGGGTATGCTCCCGGAGCTAACGATGATGATGGCTTTCAGGGGAAGAAAGAACGCCAGGAGGAGAAGCACCTGGCTTAAAATAAAGATAATCTGTACTGATATTGTATGAGCTGGCGCCGCTCTCAAAAGCTTTTTTCCAAGCGAGAAAGCCCAGCGTATGCTTTGGTTGAGTTCAGCGCTTAATTGCGACATGATGCCATTCCAATTTCATTGATGAAAAGCGATTGATTGCCAAGGGTGAAGGACTCTTGGCAATCATAAAGTCAAAAGTTCTCAATAAACTCTAGAAGTTCTTGGTGATCCTTAAACTGGTGAGTCGCTATATGCTCGTCATAGTAGCTCTTCTTGTTCTGATTCGAGTAGTTTCCACCATGGCGGTTGTAAGAGAATATCGGCTTGTCCAAACTGAAAATCTTGTGAGGTATTTCTCCAACAGCACTATTTTGAACTGCTTCAAAACGCTCGTAAATTGCATATGGCGTTAAAGGGATGATGCCGCGCGCGACCGAGAACTTGCAACCTGTCATCATTCTGGAGAACTTAACATCATGCACGACTGAGTTACCCCCAGGCGTCAGATGGGTAATCCAAACACGGTTGATGCCTATGACAGCCTGTGGGGTTTCGTCGCTAAGTTCGGGTGCTTGTTGGGCTGCCAGTTCGGCGATCTTGGTGAAGTAATGTGGCGATACAAAATCGTCATCATCGATCGCGATACGAACAACAATTTGATCGGGTGGAATCTCGCCCAGATCGATTCCGGCAGCCGCTAGGGCATTATCAAATATCTTCTCCCGCAGTTCAGGGTAAGAGGAGTTAGGTCGACGGAGACGATCAATATGTGTTTCATGTTCGTTCTGATAACCGCCCACAGGATGGTCATAGATGTTTATTACAGTGTTTCTGTTTAAATCCAGTCGTTCAACAATCTTTCGAATTTCATCGATCGCTCGGCCTTTATCACTGGAAATATGGATAAACCAAATGAAATTACGATATTGCTGTTTGGCAATCAAGCCAAGTAAGCCTTTAAAATAGCTTAGATATTTCTGGATCGCCGAAGCGTTTGACTCTGTGTCACAAAACAGAGTCTCCAGAAAAATCAGTGGTTGAATTTCAGAGTATGTGAATCTTTCTGGGCGCAGCGGGCTTTGATTAAAGCTATTGTATTTAGTCATCAATGCCAGGACAGTGTCATTGTCACCTGTGAGCATCGCTATTAAAACATCCTCCGCCGGTCCATATACCCGAAGGGCTACACGGAAATAAACCGTGCCTTCTGGTGGGCAAAAAGAAATCATTTGGTTCGACGGGAAGATTTTACTATCAAGCTTCGAGTGAGCAGAGTCAAAGAAAAAGAATGCTACACTGACGGAGCTGCCTTGCTTACAGAGAAGCGAGAACGTTGCAGACAGCGGGTCATTGAACCACTCTGAAAAGTTTAAAATTTCAGAGTAAATATATTCATGCTCAGACTCGCCTAGGGTTGAGATGTACTCAATACCGGATTGGGTAAAGGCAAGTTTGACTTTTTTAGGTTTGCAGTTTTTAAAGGTTGTTAAAAGATTCATGTTTTGTCATGTATTGAGTGAGTGGCTAGAGTGCAATTGAGTTGCTGCTGAGGTTTATGCCTTTTGCAGCAGTTCATTTGCCATCTTTTTAACAATGTTTTTTCGTGAAAACTTTCTGATGAAATCTGTTCGATCGGTCATGCCGATATGTAATTTGTGAAGTGCATTTATCGCAGATTGGACATCGCATGGATCGAAAAGTGCGATGTTTGCAATATTGCTCGATGCGAATTCAGCTGAGAATCCACTCAGTCCACCAAGGATGGGTTTCTCAGTTGCAGCATACTCAAACAGTTTTGAAGGTATGACTGTTTTCAGTGAAGGCAAGTTGTTCAAGTGTAAGAAGAGCACATCAGCATTTTGATAGTAGTTTATAAGATCTGCTCTTTTCACCGGATCGATAACCTTCACGTTGGTTGTTTTATAATGTGCAAGCGCTGCATTCAATTGATTGGCCGCCCTGCCGCAACCAATTATTATAAATTGCGCTCTGTCCGCAAGCTGAGCGGCCAGCTGGGGGATTATGTGGTGTAGGCCCTGGCCGACTCCTATGTTGCCAGCGTACAGTATGTTCAACTTGGCAGTATTGGGTTCAGGTAGTGAAAACGCCTTTTCAATGAATATGTCATCAACACCATTGGTGTGCAATGTGAAGGGTAAGGTGGGATAATTTTTTTCAAAGTAATTAACGAAGCCAGGAGATGCCAGGTTTACAGATTGAGCCTTAGCTACGGTCCAGCGCTCGACGTAACGGAATAGCCAGGCGGCAGGGCGGCCTAATTGCATCGGCAAAATATCTGGAAGCGCGTCGACCAACAGATCCCTAAGATCGAGAAAAAGCTTGGCGCCAAGCTTTCTAGCGACCCACGAACCCAATGTGGCGGTCATCATTCTGGATGAGGTAGCAAAGACCAAGTCATATGTTTGACCTTTGATTGCCTGATTCACACCTAGCGCATACTGCGCGAAGAGTAACGCCTGACCAATGATACCCGTTCCGCGCTGGACGACGGATATTCTCTTAACAGTTACAGCTCCCGCGTTTTCAACAGAAGAAGCGGTTGGGGAGTATGTTCTGTATCGACTCGGCTGCGTAGTGAGCACAGTAATGGTTATTTGCTTTTCAGTATCCTTCAAAAGCGAATTTACCAGCGCCTTCGTCCTGAAAGAACCAGCTGACAAATCAGGGGGGTAGTAAAAACTCAAAATCAGGATATTCATGATTAGGCCACTTTATCCTGGCGATTGGACAGAATATTTTGATAAAGGCCTATGAGCAGATTTTCTTGTGACTCCCAGCTTAATGCTTTAGCAGCTAATTTCGCGTTCTTCGAAAGGGAAGTACGCAGGTTCCTATCGCCCAGTAGTTTGTTTACAGCCTCTACTAAGGCTGCATCATCGTTGTCGGGGATCAGGACTCCAACTTGATGCTCATTTATAACTTTCCGGATTTCTGGAAAATTTGTTGCTATCGAGGGTACACCCGCGATGATGTATTCGAAGAGTTTGTTCGAGTCAGTGCTGAAGTGATTAAAGCACGTATTTTCAATAGGCTGTACGGCTATATCAGCTGCGGCCGTATAACGAGGGAGCTCTGAAAGTGCAACAGTCGGGATGAAATGTACTACGCTCTGGAGCTCCAAAGATTCACGGATATCAAACAGCTTTTGGGTCAGGCGGCCGCCCCCAATGAGAACCACATAGCATGGTTCAAATTGCTTGGCGCAGCGGACAAGTTTTTCGAGGCCACGGCCACTTTGAATTCCACCTTGGTAAAGGACGATTGGCCACTCTTCCGCCAGACCTAGTTGTTCATGCAGAATGCGACTCTTAACGCTTTCTACGAAGCGAGGGCGATTTTGAAGCGTCAGGGGGCGGCTCACTTTATACAAGCGGGCCAGGTATTTAGCGCGTGTATCTGTCGTTGTGATCACTGCAGCGGCACGCGGGATCAGATATTTTTCTACGAGGGCTACAGTTTTTTTAAACTGAGCGTACCCTTCGCGGCTAGTGCTTATTTCATGCGCGTCATAAACCAGTTTTGCACCGGTTAACAGCTTTGCCAGCCAGGCGGTTGGTAACGTATTTACATCATGTGCATGAATGACGTCCGGTCGGAATGAGATGATATTAACCAAGAGTCCCAAATGGGTCCAGGTCCTGGCTATCAATCTCAAAATGGAAACGTCAACCTGCTCAGGAACTTTTTTCTGAACCGGTTCGCGAGCATGAGCGTTGTACGTGGGCTTTCTCCAGCGCCAAAGAGGGGATCGTGCAATTCTACGCACGGAAAGTTTTTCTTGTATGACCTCATTTTGAAGAGTTTTTCCCGGCGTATGAAGCGCGAACACTTTAACGTCGTAGTTTGAGGTCGCGAGTGTTTGAGCTTCCTTCAATACTCTTGCGTCATTGACGAATTCATTCCAAACAATCATCGCGACCTTTGTCAATTTTCTACCTATATCGTTCTACTTAGTGTTTCAGTTCTTGAGGGCTCTTAGTTAACTTCAGGACTTACTGAAATACATCTTCATCTTGGTAACTGGAGCACTGCTTTCGCCACTTTCGGTATAAATTGCGCCGATTGTTGAAGAGCCTTCCTTCTTGTAGTGGACCTTAAACTGAGTGGAGCTGTCTTCCATTACGCTGCGCTTGAAGCCGAGGTTTTTGAGCTGAGTGTACACAGCGTTTTCTGTCGTCTTTGCAATGGCGTTGGAGAATATTTCATAGTTTTTAACCGTGCCGTCCGCCGTCTCACGGTCATACTCTCGGAAGCTGTCGCCAGAGGTGTTCAGGGTGTCACCACTCGGGAGAACGATCGCGTACGTATTAACGGCCTTCTCTACCGCAGGAGCTTGGGCATTTTTTTCCTCGCCGGAGCCGCAACCGAAGAGGGAGAGGGAGAGGAGGGCTGCTGCTGTTACTTTTAATTTAGTGTTCATGATTTCAGTTCTTGCGTTATCAGTGGTCGGTTAAGGGAGGCTATGCGGTAATGATATTGAGCTCACGCTCAATGATCTGACCTTTTGCGGTTTGATTCAGTACCCGCTTATGTGCAGCGTATGACATCTTGCTGAAAAGATCTGGCGATTCAATAATTTTTTTAATACCGTCGGCCATCATTTGAGCGTTGTCGGCATCTGCAAGAATGCCGCAGTCATGATCGACAAACTCCGGAATCGCGGTCACGCCATTCGTCACTGCGATTAAGCCAGATGACATGGCCTCATCGCGCGAAACTCCTTGAGCATCCATTCGAGTTGGGCAAAGGAACAGACCATACTCTTTATGTAGTGCTGCGATTTGCTCGTGCCTCAAGAAACCACGTTCAATTTTTACGTTCTTGAACTGGCGCAGATCTGAGAGTGTCTCCTCAAATAGAGCGCCATCCCCGATCATTCTGAATTCGATGTCTTCAAAGTAATGCTCTTTAGACAGTATCTTAATCGCCTCCACGCTCAGGTCGTTTGCGTACTTGGCAGATGCATACGGACGAATGGATAGCACTTTGAATCGTTGGGTGGCTGGTTTTTCCACGTATGAGAATGTATCGGTATCAATAGGATTGTGAATAATTTCGTACTGATCCTCAGGGATACGGAAACCTACATCCTCCATCACCTCTTCGGCGAAGTAGCGGGATACGAAGACCAGTTTCAAGTTGGCAGGCATGTTGCTCAGCGTATCGCGCCAGAACGCCATGCGCTTTTCACTCTCGACTTTCGCCACTGCCAACTGGCTTTCATCCGAGTAGTTGTATTCGCGACGCCACCATGGCTGTATTTCTGCACCGTGTACCCAGACCACTACCTTAACCAGGTGAGTGAAGCGCTTGAGTACCTCCCACATTTCCGGGTCGAGGAAGTGCACCAGCACGCTCTTGTACTGACCGGTCTCCAGCATCTTGACGAGCGTGGATTGGCAACCCGTCACTACGTCAACATTTTGGAACTCGTGATAGCTGACTGCTTCATGCTTGCGCATTCGGAAAATATCAACGTTTACGTTCTGTTCTTGGTAAGCCATCACTCGGCTATGAACAAAACCATTGCGATACAGGTCTGCATAAGCCGGGTAATGGTTGGTAACCACTAGATGCTTCGAGCGGCCCAGCATCTCCGAAGGTTGCAGATCGCGGTGGCCAAGCACCAGCGCTTTGATCTCGGTATTGCCAGCAGCGTAGGCACGCAGGCCGAAGCGCACGAAGGCGGCTTCTGGCGGTACCTCGGAGGTCTGGTTGCGGTTGGCATGTTGCATCACGTGGCTGATCCGCTGCTTTTCAGCATCGAGGAACAGCACCACCAGTTGCAGGTTCAGGCCAGGCGTGCAATCGAGGTACAGCTTCAATTGCCTGTCTTCGAGATTCAGCTGATCCAGGCTGACCTCCTTGAGGGCGTACACATACTCGTGCTTGCCATCTGCCAGCGTGGAGCTGATCCGCCAGTTGTGTACATCGACCGCCAGGTTGAGGGACTTGCTGTGTTTGGCACCGAACATGTCAGCCAGCTCGCGGCCGGTGATTTCCGGTGAGTCGTGGCTGTCTTCCAGTGGCGCAATGGCCTGGGCGCGCGCTTGAAGCTGGTCGATGCTCATGCCCAGGTTCAGCTCCAGGTCGTCTACCTGGGTACTGATGGCCTCGTGCTGTGCGGCCCCGTTCTCGCAGTAGTTGAACGGATCAACTGCCAAGCCTTGCGCGTGGGTGTACTGCAGCGATGGCAGGCTCTTCAGCCAGTTGCGCAGCGGCTGGCTGGCAACGATTTCGGTAGCTACCAGCGAGCGACGTGCGTTCAGCGACTGAGCCGGGCGATAGGCTAAGCCATTGGACTGCAATTTTGCACTTTGCCCGTTGCAGCTGAAGTGGGCTGCTTTACCCACAACCCGTGCCTGGCTGTAGCGGGTTGCCAGTGCCAGGTCCAGCAGGTAATTAGGGCCGTAGTAGTCTCCCGGTACAAAGCCGGCAACCCAAGGTGTATTGCCGACCAGCTCGCCAAGGCTGGTTTTCTTCAGCTGGGCAGGCTTGAGCACCAGAATGCGTGGGTCGTCGCTCACGATGCTGCTCTGGTAAGCATCGGTGATGATGACCATGCGCACTTGGCTGTAGGTCTGACGGTTCAGGTGGGCACGCAGCATGTCGAACTGCTGACGATCTTGTGCTTCGCCAACGACCACGATTTCCGGCAGGCGCTGAGCCTTCACGGTGCCAGTGACTTTGCTGAGCACGTATTCCAGGCGCTGGGTGTAGGTGTGCTCTTGCATCACTTTACGCAGGGCGGCGAGCTTCAACTTGTCACTGTTGAGTGGGTCTTCGGCCAGCAGCTGCAGGCGGCGCAGCATTTCTTCGCCGTTATCGGTGGTGACTACCAAGTCACCGAACAGCAGGCGCACGCCGCGCGAGAAGTTGCTGACGGTGATGGTATTGCAGCCCAGCAGCTCGAACACTCGACGTGCGAACATCGATTGCGACTGCTTGATCGAGTTCAGGTTGATCGCGTAGCGATAGCCTTTGTAAGCCGTGTCAATTTTTTCGAAGGGCAGGGTGCCGACGATGTACGGCTGGTATTCCTCGGGGAACTGGTAGTTAGCGTCGTTTTTGCCGAAGTTGCGGTCGAAAATTTCCAGCGGGCGGAACTTCGGCAGCTCGCTTACGAAGTTGCCCAGGTCGCGGGTACGCTCTGGGTAGCGGGCGTAGTAGGCGCCGGCGAAGCAGAATGCGTCTTTGCGTTCGTACAGCTCGATCGGGTTGTGCAGCGCTGGCTGGCAAGCGAACGGCAGCAGGTAAACACGGTCGTGACCGAGCGCACCTTTATAGCGGTGAATGCAGTCGATGTCAGTGGTGAACACGTGGTCGAACTGCTTGGCGGTGGTCAGGAAGGTTTCGAAGTGAACCGGGTCTTCCTTGTTCCAGAATACGGTTGGCACTTTGTTCTGGCGGCACCAGTTCAGGATGTCCTGCAGCTCCTGGCTGTTGTGGCCAACTTTGCTCCCCCACAGCTCATCCTTGCCACGCCAGGCTGACTCGATGAACAGAAGCTCAGGACGGAAGCTTTCCAGTTCGGCTTTCCAGTTGGCAGGGGTGAGCTGCATCAGGTCACATTCATAGCGGTACGAGCCGAAGGTGAACTCGTCCATTACGCATGCCATTTTCAGGCGGCTTGCCGGTTGGTCGACTTGGCGCAGCAGGCTGGAGCGGCTCTGCTCGCTGGTCGGCAGGGCTTCTGGCAGCTTGAGGTAGCTCTCATCCTGCACTACTGGTGCCGGTGGCAGAAGGGCCTTGAGCGGCTCATTTGCAATTAACTTTTGCTCGTTCTGCTGACGTTGCTGGCTAGCTTTACGGTACAAGCGCAGCAGGCGCACTGGCAGCGTCACCAGTCCACCCAAGGAGCTGGCGCTATTTTTGATCTGGTAGCCCAGCTGGTAGGTCATACTCGAGCGTGTCTTGACGAGGCGTTGCTCTGCCAGGTGGCGCTGAGTGTTTGCACGCTCCAGATTCGCGTTCAGCTCATCAATTTTGCGTTGTTGAGCGGAGTTTCGATCTAGCAGTTGCTTGAGGTTGGCCTTCAATTGCGGAATATGCTCCGCATTCAGGGCGCGATACTTAAGGTTGGCCGCCCCCAAACCTGCCTTCGACGAGTTCAGCTCACTCTCGAGCTGCATGCGAAGCACCTGCCACTGCTCGTTGGTGGCTGCGAGGCTCGCTTCAGCCGCTTGGCGACTGGCTGTTTCAAGCGCCAACTGCTCTTCCAACTCACCCTTTGCCTGAGAGAGAGAGGCAATTGCTTCCGCGTGCTCAACTTTGGCAATTTTTGCTTCTGAGCTGGCAACTTCCAAAACTTGAAGTTGACTTTCCAATTTGTTGCGATGCTCGACTAAACTATTAATAGTATTCGCCTGAGCGGTATGTTCACGTTCAGCGCGTGCTTGAGCTTCGCTAAACTGCTGCAGTTGAGCTTCCAGCTCTGCCTGGCGGATTTTCAGTCCGGTTATGATTTCAGTCTGTGATGCCTGCTGCGCGAAACTCTGGTTTTGCAGTTCATTCATAGCCTGTCGGTGATCTTTAAGATCAACCTCCAGCTCTACCTGGCGAGTTTTCAACAGCGCGATGATTTCGGCCTGCGCTGCGTTAGCGCGCTGGCTTTGAGCCTGCAATTCCTTCATATACTCCAATTCGCTTTCCGTTTCGGCTTCGAGTTCAGCCTGGCGCGTGCGCAGCGCCGTGTTAATGTTGGTCAGGTTTTTTATTTCTTGCTGGCTCTGGGCCAACAAACTGCCCATTTGCTGTCCTTGTCTTTCCATCCCAGCCTCGAGCTCGGTATGGTTTTTACGCAGTGAGGCAATGGTTTCCAAGTGGGTAGCATTAATTTGGTGAGCCTGTGTGTTTGCTTCGGACAGCTCCCGTAATTGACACACCAACTCATCATGCTGAACCTGAAGTGTGGCCAGGCTCGCGGCGCTTGAAATCGCGCGCTCCTCCGCGGCAGTGAAACGCTGCACAGTGCTCTGTAGTTTTTCCTCGGTTAAGGATTGCAGTTGCTTCAGTGCTTCCAGTTCGCTATTGAGTTCTGCATTGGCGGCAACTTTGTGGCTCAGTTCTTCATTAGCGGCGTTGAGTTTATCGTTTGCTTGGCTGTTCTGGATTTTCAGCTCGTTGTGTTGCTGCTCCGTTACAGCGAGGCTCTGGAGATGCGCTTCTTTAAAAGCTGCAAACTGCTGCTCAAGCTGTGTATATTGCTCAGCCGCTGAAACGCATTTTTGATTAGCTTCCCCTAGCTGGGATTTGAGCAAAGTCAGCTCTTCGTTCAGCGCTTGTACGTTATTAGCACTGTCTTCTAAAGAGCGGCGTGCAGACTGCTCCAGCGTCGCGAACTCAAGTTGCTGAACCTCAAGTTGATGTGAAAGAGCATCAACCTTCTGGGCTTCATGCTTAAGCTGACCAATCAGTTCGTTAGCCGAGCGATATTTCAGGTTTGCCTCGTCCAGCTTTTGCTTGATTACTTCCAGCTCCTGCTCTTGCTGAGCTTTGGATTCGAGAATTTCAAGATTGGATTTCTGCAGTGCCTCGATATCAGCGTCGCGCGTTTGCAACTGCCTAGAGAGCGCTTCGGCCTTCAGTGCCTCAGGTTTCAGTTGGGCAATTTCCTCGCTGGCGCTCTTATATTTCTTGTTGGCGTCTGCCAGTTCAGCACCGATCGATCCTAGGTCCTCGCGCAAGGTGCGCTCAATCGACTCAAATGCCTTTTCCAGCTCACGTACACGTTCGAAAGTTAGCGAGTCGACGTTACCCGGCTTGTACACATCACTCTTGACGGCCACAATACCCAACCACTTGCCCAGCATCTTCACTTCTATGATCTGCAAGTGCTCGGCAAGCAGCCGGAACGGTTCCATCAGGTAGAATGTGTGCTTGTGGTCAATAAGGTTGTTGATCCCGAACGGTACGGTGATCACTAGCCGACCACCCTGCTTGAGCAGGTCGTAAGCCTTTTCGACGATAAGCTCCGGGCGTACTAGGTATTCGAGGACTTCGCTGATAACTACGGTGTCCGGTTCAGCCGAAAGCGTATCCAGCGCGAGAAAGTCTGAGTTGATATACGTAACGTTTTGCTGGATGTGGGGTGCTTCTGCAGCCAGGTAACCTTTGGCTTCTTCAATTGCTTGTGGATTCTTGTCCACACCGGTGACCTGGCAACCCTCACGTGCCAGCAGCAGGGGCACGATGCCCTGCGAGCAACCCACATCCAGGATCCGGCGCCCTTTGACCTGGGCGCAGATCCAGTGGATGCGGGACTGCGTCTCGCGCATGAACTGATCCCCCAGCTTGCCGTAGTAGGCTTCCATCACGCGGTCATGAATATCGGCCAAAGGTGAAGGCAGCTCTGTGTTCACGGTAGGTTTCTCAAGCGTGGGGTTGTTCATGCGGTTGGGTCCATCAGGCCTGGGTAACGCCAGCGGCGTCGATCACAAAGGCCGCGTCGCGTACGTTGAAGGTGCCGCGGAATTCGCGGTGCTTCACCAGCAGCACGTGGATGTCGGCACTGTCCTGGGCAAAGTCGAATTCCACATGCTCGTGGCGCGCCAGGCGCTGCGGCAGGGCTTCGATGTTCGGCTCGACCAGTTGCAGGGTGGCTTCCAGCTCGTTGCCCAGGCGCTCGGCGATGCTCAGGGCCGGGCTTTCGCGCAGGTCGTCGATGTCGGCCTTGAAGGCCAGGCCGTAGCAAGCGATTTTCACTTGCTGGGCCGACTTGCCCGGGTTTTTGATCAGGAAGTTGGCCAGGGCCATCTTGACCTTGTCGATCACCCACTCAGGTTTGCTGTCGTTGACCACACGGGCAGTGCGGATCAGGCGAGCCTGCTCTGGGGTCTGGCTGACGATGAACCATGGGTCTACCGCGATGCAGTGGCCGCCAACACCCGGGCCAGGCTGCAGAATGTTGACGCGTGGGTGGTGGTTGGCCAGGCGAATCAGCTCCCACACGTCGATGTCCAGCTTGTCGCAGATGATCGACAGTTCGTTGGCGAAGGCAATGTTCACGTCACGGAAGCTGTTTTCGGTCAGCTTGCACATTTCGGCAGTGCGGGCGTTGGTGACGATGCACTCGCCTTCAACGAAGGTGCGGTACAGGCGTACGGCCGCTTCCGAGCACTTCTTGGTCATGCCGCCGATGATGCGGTCGTTGTATACCAGTTCGCGCAGCACGTGGCCTGGCAGTACGCGCTCAGGGCAGTGGGCAATGCGGATGTCGGAGTCTTCACCGTGGGTTTGCGGGAAGCTCAGGTCCGGGCGGGCTTGTGCCAGCCAGAAGGCCATCTGCTCGGTGGCACCGACCGGGGAGGTGGACTCCAGGATGACCAGGTCGCCTTTTTTCAGCACGGGCGCGATGGCCTTGCTGGCGGACTCGATGTAGCTCAGGTCCGGCTGGTGGTCATCCATGAACGGGGTCGGCACGGCGATCAGGAAGGCGTCGGCAGCTTCTGGCACGGTGGAGGCGCGCAGGTAGCCTTCGGTTACGGCAGCGTGAACCACCATGTCCAGCTCAGGCTCGACGATGTGGATTTCGCCACGGTTGATGGTGTCGACCGCGTGCTGGTTCACATCGATACCGATCACGTGCTTTTTGCGGGCGGCGAAAACGGCGGCGGTTGGCAGGCCGATGTAGCCCAGGCCTACGACGGAAATCTTGTTGAAGCTCATGCTGCGTCCTTGGAGTTAGAGAATGCGGAAAGTGCGTCGAGGATTCGCGCGCACGCTTTTCCATCGCCGTAGGGGTTGTGGGCGAAGCTCATCTCGCGGTAGGTCGCATCGTCGGTGAGCAGTTTTGCCAGGTTCTCGGTGATCGATTCCACATCGGTACCCACCAGCTTGACGGTGCCGGCAGCCACGGCTTCCGGGCGCTCGGTGGTGTCACGCATGACCAGTACCGGCTTGCCCAGGGCAGGGGCTTCTTCCTGGATCCCGCCGGAGTCGGTGAGGATCAGGTACGAGCGGGTCATCAGGTACACGAACGGCAGGTAGTCCAGCGGTTCGATCAGGTGGATGTTGTTGACGTCGGCCAGCAGGCGGTTCACCGGTTCGCGCACGTTCGGGTTGAGGTGCACCGGGTAGACGATATCCACGTCAGGGAATTGACGCGCGGTGTCTACCAGCGCCTGGCAGATGCGCTCGAAGCCGCCACCAAAGTTTTCGCGGCGGTGGCCAGTGACCAGCACCATGCGGCGTTCAGGGTTCAGGAAGCTGAACTGGGCTTCGAACTGGTTTTTCAGGGCTGGGCTTTCCAGCTTGCGGACGACTTCCAGCAGCGCATCGATCACCGTGTTGCCGGTGGTGTAGATGGTCGCGGCGTCAGTGCCTTCACGCAGCAGGTTGTCCTGCGAGGTGGAGGTTGGCGCGAAGTGCAGGGCGGCCAGGGCGCCGGTCAGGCGGCGGTTGCCTTCTTCCGGCCATGGCGAGTACAGGTTGCCGGTGCGCAGGCCTGCTTCCACGTGAGCGATCGGAATCTGCTGGTAGTAGGCGGCCAGACTGGTGGCCAGCGTTGTAGCGGTGTCGCCGTGCACCAGCACCACGTCGGGCTTGAACTCGGCCAGCACAGGCTTCAAGCCCTGCAGAATGGCAGTGGTCACGTCGGTCAGGTCCTGGCCTGGCTTCATGATGTTCAAGTCGTAGTCGGGCGTGATCTCGAACAGCTCCAGTACCTGGTCAAGCATCTGACGGTGTTGGCCGGTTACGCAGACGCGCGACTCGAAACGGTCGTCCTGGGCAAGGTTGAGGGCCAGTGGTGCCATTTTGATGGCTTCTGGGCGGGTGCCAAATACGATGAGGGTCTTGAGGGACACGGCGACGGTCTTCTGTGTATTGAGTGAAGGCGGTTGGAACGACTGCTAAACGCGAGGATCCGGGTGTTGCTCAGGTCGGCCGAGGGGGGCCTGGCTGGCGCGGCACGACAGAAATCGGGCAGGGCCAGTGGGGGAGAGGTGAAAAAAAATTCATTCTGCTCGGATCCTTCAAGCGAAGCGGTTGTCCTATGGCCGCGAATTTATCATTTTGTCATCACTATGGCATCCCGTCTGGCACGTTTTTTTCCCTTGAGCGAGGGGATTTTCCCATAAGTATCTAGAGATTGGATCCGATGCTGGTTATATATATCGGATAAAACGATTGTTTGATCCCATACAGGCATCATGCCAACGAAGTCAATATAACTATCGTATGCGACGAACGGGTGGGGGCCTTGTCCGGCAAGGCTTGTAGGAAAAACAACAGCTTTTGGTCTGAATGAAAGCCAGGTTAAACGGGAATTTACCTAGCGGCGATTTGCCATCGCTTTTTTTTCATGAAGTTAACTCGAAATATGGCTGAACGCCATCATTTTTGGGTGGTCGAAGTTGGTTTTTTTAATGTTTGATTCGGTAACGATTAACCAGGCCAAGTGCCTGTTTGCAAAATGGCAGAACCGCTAGGGTTGATTGCGCAGTCGAAGGAAAACGGCTGCTGGAAAATGACCAACCCAAGGAGTGTTCACTCATGCGTAACAACGTTCTGTCGTACCTGCTGCTGCCGCTGTTCGCCAGCCTGTCGTTCTCCCTTAGCGCGGCACCTGCCAGTGCCACGGCGGTGCCGGAGCCGGTGCCGGTTGTGGCCCAGATGCAGGCGCAGGAGGCGCCACGGCTGGACCTGAACAAGGCTGATGCACTGACCTTGCAGAAGGAGCTGAACGGCATCGGGAAGGCCAAGGCCGAGGCCATCGTGGCCTACCGTGAGGCCAATGGGCCGTTCGCTTCGGTGGATGAGCTGCTGGAGATAAAGGGGATCGGGAATGCGTTGCTGGAGCGCAACCGGGATAAGGTGATGGTGGAGTAACGGGGACGACAAGGGCTGCTTTGCAGCCCATCGCGGCTCAAGGCCGCTTCTGCAGTCACCACGTTCATTGTTGAATGGGTGATTTATGTGGGGGCGGCTTTATAGGTTGAGGGGCAGGGTCAATAGTTATAAAAATTCAATAAAACAATGGCTTAGCCATTGCTTTTGTGGGCGTCAAAAAATCGCCCGTCATCTTGGGTTTTAACCCGTGGCTTTAACCTTTTACCGGTCCTGCGCATCCTTCGCATCCGCTTCGGCATTGCGCTCTTGCACCTTGCGCAGTTGTTCTTCGGTCAGGGGCAGTTTTTTTGCCGTGTCGCGCAGCATCATCAGCCCACCGACGATGGAGCCGAGGGCTATGATGAGGATCAGCCAGGCATACCAGGGCATTGTCGTTCTCCTTAAACGGGGGGAGCATTGCTTGTACGAAATTTGAGCAGTAGCCCGTTCCGTTGGTTCAATTATAGGAGCCAGCCGCCGTCGGGCCAATTCCGTGACCCGTGGGCCCCAAAGCCTGCGTCACTTCGTTTACAATGCGCGCCGTTTTCGACTTGCCAAGAGACCCTGCCCATGTCCGCCTGCCAGACGCCCCTGATCGTCGCCCTGGATTTCCCTACCCGTGAGGCCGCCCTGAAGCTGGCTGACCAGCTTGACCCTGCGCTGTGCCGGGTGAAGGTTGGCAAGGAGCTGTTCACCAGCAGCGCTTCGGGCATTGTCGAAACCCTGTGCGACAAAGGCTTCGAAGTGTTCCTGGACCTCAAGTTCCACGACATTCCCAACACCACCGCCATGGCGGTCAAGGCAGCCGCCGAGATGGGGGTGTGGATGGTGAACGTGCATTGCTCCGGTGGCCTGCGCATGATGGCCGCCTGCCGTGAAGAACTGGCCAAGCGCAGCGGTCCGCAGCCGTTGCTGATTGGCGTGACCGTGCTGACCAGCATGGAGCGTGAAGACCTGGCCGGTATCGGCCTGGATATCGACCCGCAAGAGCAGGTGCTGCGCCTGGCTGCGCTGGCGCAGAAGGCGGGCATGGACGGTTTGGTGTGTTCGGCGCTGGAGGCCCCGGCGCTGAAGGCGGCGCACCCGTCGCTGCAGCTGGTGACCCCAGGCATTCGCCCGGCGGGCAGTGCGCAGGATGACCAGCGCCGTATTCTCACCCCGCGCCAGGCGCTGGATGCAGGTTCGGATTACCTGGTGATTGGCCGGCCGATCAGCCAGGCTGCGGACCCTGCGCAGGCGCTGGCGGCGGTGGTGGCGGAGATTCGTGGGTAAGTAGCCCGCGTTCAAAAAAGGCCAGCACGCAGGTGCTGGCCTTTTTTTTGTGTGTTCAGGCCTGGCGGCCAAGTGCAACCCGCTGGTCGTGATGGCCAGGAAACCCTGATGCGGTAGTGGCAGTTCAAGCCGCTGCAGGGCGGGCTTCGCAGCTCCGTGGGTTGATCTGGAGATCTTATAAGTATAATTTTGTATCTGTAGATCATGCACAAGGAGCCACGCTCATGAACCGGGCGGTCAACAAGCAATCCGCTTCGACAAAGGAAATGGGTGTCATCGGGTTGCGCGCAGCGGTCAACATCATGGAAAAGTGGGGCGCCACGGCCAGGCAGATCGAGCGCGTGCTACGCATTTCGCGCAGCACCCATACCCGGGTCAAAAGCCCTGAGCGGGCGATGAGCCTGGACGACGATCAACTGGCTCGGATCAGCGTGGTGCTTAACATTCACGCAACCCTGCGCACCATTTTCGACAACCCGGATAATGTGTATGGCTTCCCATCCATGAACAATCACAACCCGTTCTTCGACGGGCGTTCGCCGTTGGAGGTGATGGCGCTAGGTTCGTTCATCCAGCTCTATGAAACCTTCCGCCGCATTGATGCAATGCGGGGTGCGCAGTGGTAGAGCCTGTCAGCCTGTGTCCTGTGCCGGGTAGCGGGATCATCAAGTCATATCGCCTGGTGAACTCGAAGTTTCCGCCCATCGCTTTGTTCGATGACGTGGCCAGTGAAGAGGAATTCGACATCCTCTACGCTCTCCAGGCCCTCACCAATCCGCGTCTGCAGAATGAGTTGGGTAATCTGAATTTGATACCCCGTAGCGAAATACCTTTTGGAATTACGGGGTGTGCGTATGCAACAGCGCCGTTCACGCACGTGAACCCGGAGGGTTCCAGGTTCGCGGATGGCGCCTTTGGCGTGCTTTACCTCGCCGACAGCATGGAAACGGCGGTGGCGGAGGTTCGGCACCATCAGCAGGCCTACTGGCGCAATGTGCCGGGGCTGAATTATGAGCGGTTCGTGTTCCGTGGCCTGGTGTGCCATTTCGATGAAACCGGCGTGCTGGATGCCACGGTGTTGCCGGTATCGCACGCTATTTATGCGCCAGACGATTACACCGTTTCCCGGTCTATGGGTGCATCGGTGAAAAAGCTCATGGCGCCAGGGCTTCGATACCACTCCGTTCGCTCGCCGGGCAATACCTGCTGGGCACTGATGACGCCACGTCCGGTGGCGTCAATCGTGCAGTCCTGCCATTACGAAATGGTTTGGAACAAGCAGATCACCAGCGTCAGCAAACTGGTTGCGAGCCCAACCTAGTCAGACCTTCAACACCAGCTTGCCAAAATTCTCCCCGCTGAACAGCTTGAGCAAGGTCTCCGGGAACGTCTCCAGTCCCTCCACCACATCCTCCTTGCTCTTCACCTGCCCACTGGCCAGCCACCCGGCAATCTCCAGTGCGGCCTTGCCGTAGTCCTTGCTGTAATCCATCACAACAAAGCCTTCCATGCGCGCACGGTTCACCAGCAGCGACAGGTAGTTGGCCGGGCCTTTGACGGCCTCTTTGTTGTTGTACTGGCTGATGGCGCCGCAAATCACGATACGGGCCTTGTAGTTGATGCGGGTCAGCACGGCATCGAGGATGTCGCCGCCCACGTTGTCGAAGTACACGTCCACGCCTTTGGGACATTCACGCTTGAGGCCGGCCAGCACGTCTTCGGCTTTGTAGTCGATCACCCCGTCAAAGCCCAGTTCGTCCTTCAGGTACTGGCACTTCTCGGCGCCGCCGGCAATACCGACCACGCGGCAGCCTTTGACCTTGGCGATCTGCCCGACAATGCTGCCCACCGCACCGGCCGCGCCGGAAATGACCACGGTGTCGCCGGCCTTTGGCTGGCCGACGTCCAGCAGGGCGAAATAGGCGGTCATGCCGGTCATGCCCAGTGCCGACAGGTAGCGGGGCAGGGGCGCCAGATTGGGGTCGATCTTGTGCAGGCCCTGGGGCTCGCCCGTGAAGTAGTCCTGCACGCCAAGGGCGCCGCTTACATGGTCGCCCGGCTTGAAGGCGGGGTGATTGGAGGCGACCACTTCGCCCACGCCCAGTGCACGCATCACCTGGCCCAGGGCCACAGGCGGGATGTAGGACTTGCCTTCGTTCATCCAGCCACGCATGGCCGGGTCCAGTGACAGGTACAGGTTGCGCACCAGTACCTGGCCTTCGCCGGGTTGTTCGGTGGGTACGGTCTCAAAGTTGAAGTCATCACGGCGCACGGCGCCGACCGGGCGTTTGGCGAGCAGGAAACGGCGGTTGGTCTGGGTCATGGCGGGTCCTTGTGGGCAGTGGAGAGAGTCAGGCGTTCAATCTACCTTGTTGATGTAGCCAGGTCCGTAACATCACTGACAAGCATGGTAGCCCAACCGCTGGTGTGATGATGCTGCCCGGCCCTGCGGTGGCTGACTATGCTCTGAACCCCAGCCAACCCTCACAGGAGCACGCGATGAGCATGACCTTTTCTGGCCAGGTAGCCCTGGTTACCGGCGCCGCCGCCGGTATCGGCCGGGCAACTGCCCTGGCGTTTGCCCGTGAGGGCCTGAAAGTGGTGGTAGCCGACCTCGATCCGGTTGGCGGCGAAGCCACCGTGGCGCTGATCCACGCGGCGGGCGGCGACGCGCTGTTCATTGCCTGCGACGTTACCCGCGACGCCGAGGTGCGTCAGTTGCATGAGCGGCTGATTACCGCATACGGTCGGCTGGACTACGCCTACAACAACGCCGGCATCGAAATAGAGCAAAACCGCCTGGCCGAGGGTAGCGAGGCCGAGTTCGATGCCATCATGGGTGTGAACGTGAAGGGTGTGTGGTTGTGCATGAAATACCAGCTGCCCTTGTTGCTGGCCCAGGGCGGTGGGGTAATCGTCAATACCGCTTCGGTGGCGGGATTGGGGGCGGCACCGAAGATGAGCATTTACAGTGCCAGCAAACATGCGGTGATTGGCCTGACCAAGTCGGCGGCCATCGAGTACGCGAAGAAGGGCATCCGTGTGAACGCCGTTTGCCCGGCAGTGATCGACACCGACATGTTCCGCCGTGCCTACGAGGCGGACCCGCGCAAAGCCGAGTTCGCCGCCGCCATGCACCCGGTGGGGCGGATCGGCAAGGTCGAGGAAATTGCCAGCGCCGTGTTGTACCTGTGCAGCGACGGCGCGGCGTTTACCACTGGGCATTGCCTGACAGTGGACGGTGGGGCGACGGCGATCTGAGCCGATACTGTGCCTGGCAGCGCCGTTGATTGCCACGGCGAGGCCAGCAGCCTGGCTGCGTATCAATGTCGCTTACGGGCAGGATTCCCGTGTTCAGGCTTTCCTCCGGCATGCAGGGCGACCTCTGCCAAGCTGAAAACGACACGCACATAGCTATTTGACACTATTCTGACGCCAGGCCCTTGTTCATCGGTTGGCAACGTTGCCACCCTTGGCCCTCGGGATAACCTTACACGCAGAAGGGGAGTCGGCGATGGGCGCGAGCAAGCACGGTGTGCTGGCCAACCTGGGCATGGCCCGCAAACTCGGCTTGGGCTTTGCCCTGGTGCTGGTGCTTACCCTGGCAGTGGCGGCCATCGGCATTGCTGCCTTGCACAGCGTTGCCCAGCGTTTTGACAGTTTGCGCCAGTTGGCCCAGTTCAATACCGACCTGCTGCGCTTACGCCAGCACGAGCAGGCGTTTGCCTTGCGCTCCGACATCCAGCAGGCCGAGGCCTTGCGCAACGGCCTGCAGGGCCTTGCCGAGCGCGCCCGTGGTCTGCCTTCGCTGGCGGCGGCGCAAAGCGACCTGACCGCCTACGGCCAGGCATTCGAGGCCTTTGTGGAGGCTGTGCAGGCCAAGGAGCTGGCGCTGGACATGGCCAGCTGGTCGGTGTCCAGCGTGGCCAATAACCTCGATGTGCTGCAGGCCGGCCTGGCCGATGACGGTGTGTACACCCTCAAACAGTCCCAGGGCCAGCAGGGCGGCGAGTTTCTGGAGCAGGCTGCGCAGGTGGCGCAGGTGTCACGGCTGATGTTGCAGGCCATGGACGAAGCGCGGGTACGCCTGGAAAAAAGCCGCAAGGGTGAAGAGGGCGTAAGCCAGGAACGTATTGCCCAGACGGTGGAGGCCGCCAGCCTGGTGGGCCAGTTGCAGGGCGCGGTCAGTGATGCCGGTTATCAGAGTGTACTGGGTGAGGTGGCCGGGCACATTGGCAGCTTCTCGGAAAAGCTCAACGAATACACCGACCAGCTGGCCCGCGAGCAGGGGCTCAAAGCCCAGCTGCAGGCCAGTGCCGAGCAAGTCACCGGGAAGGTCGACCAAGCCTACCTCGGGCAGGAGCAGGCCCTGCAGGGCGAGCTGCAGCGTAATGCCGTGGCCATTGCCCTGGCCACCGGCTTGGCGCTGCTGGTGGGTGTGTTGGCCGCCTGGCTGATCACCCGCGCGGTGGTCGGCCCGCTCAAGCATGTGATCGCCCGTGCCCAGCGCATTGCCGCTGGCGAACTGGGCTTTGACGCCCAGGCGCCGCGCCGTGATGAAGTGGGGCAGCTGATGCAGGCCATGCAACAGATGGCAGCGGGGCTTTCGGGCATTGTCAGTGGCTTGCAGCAGGGCATCGAGCAACTGGCGGGCAACGCCCAGGCATTGTCGGCGGTAACCGAGCAGACCAACCGTGAGGTGGGCAGCCAGAAGGAGGAAACCGAGCAGGTGGCCACCGCCATGCAGCAGATGACTGCCACCGTGCACGATGTGGCGCGCAATGCCGAGGAAGCCGCGCAGGCGGCCCAAGCGGCGGACGACAAGGTCGAGTCGGGGCAGCAGGTGGTACGCCAGAGCATGCAGCGCATCGAGCAATTGGCGGCGGCAGCGGAAACAGCCAGCGCCGGCATCGACAGCCTGAGTGCCGAAATCCATACCATTGGCGACGTGCTCGAAGTGATCAAAAGCGTGGCCGAGCAGACCAACCTGCTGGCGCTGAACGCCGCCATCGAGGCGGCCCGCGCTGGCGAGCAGGGGCGTGGTTTTGCCGTGGTGGCCGACGAGGTGCGCGCGTTGGCGCGGCGTACCCGGCAGTCTACCGAGCAGATCGAGGTGCTGGTTGCCAGCCTGCGTGGCAACGCCCAGCAGTCGGTGGCGCAGATCCGTGGCAGCACCGAACTGGTTCGCCTGGCAGTGGCTGATGCGCTGCAGACCGAAAGCGCGCTGGGCAGCATTGCTGCGGCGGTTTCATTGATTCAGCAGATGAACCAGCAGATCGCCGCAGCGGCCGAGCAGCAGAGCTCGGTGGCGGAAGAGATCAGCCGCAGTGTCACGCAGATTCGCGGCAGTGCGGACCAGGCGGCGTTGGCAATGCAGGACAATGCCCGGTCGAGTGTGCAACTGGCGCAGTTGGGCACCGACCTGAAGGGGATGGTGGGGCATTTCAGGTTGTAGTGTTGGCCTTGGGATTTCTGTTGGTTTTGAAATCGAGCGCCGCCCGTGCGGCGCATCGCGAGCTGCGCTCGCTCCTACGTTTGTTTCGGGCCAATTATTCCTGTGGGATTTGCGCGCGGACGCCTTGGCGCATGGCGCGATATCGCGTCGTACAAATAGGGCGGTCGCGCGCGCCTGCCACAGGCATTACTGGCCCGAAACAAACGTAGGAGCGAGCGCAGCTCGCGATGCGCCGCGCGGGCGGCGCTCGATCTCAACCCCAACGCCAATCTACCGTCATACCCTACGCGGGTTGAGGATCAACAAGGCCAGTACCCCCGCCACAATCCCCCAGAACGCCGAGCCAATCGAGAACAACGTAAGCCCCGAAGCCGTCACCATGAAGGTAATCACTGCCGCTTCACGCTCACGCGCCTCGCTCATGGCCACGGTCAGCCCGTTCATGATCGAGCCGAACAGCGCCAGCGCCGCTATCGACAGCACCAGCTCTTTCGGCAACGCCGCAAACAGCGCCGCCAAGGTCGCCCCGAACACGCCGGCAATGCCGTAGAAAATCCCGCACCACACCGCGGCGGTGTAGCGTTTGCTCGGGTCTTCATGGGCGTGCGGCCCGGTGCAGATCGCCGCGCTGATCGCCGCCAGGTTTACCCCGTGCGAACCGAAAGGTGCCAGCAGCAGCGAGGCAAAGCCGGTGGCCGAAATCAGCGGCGAGGCCGGCACCTGGTAGCCGTCGGCACGCAGCACAGCCACGCCGGGCATGTTCTGCGAGGTCATGGCCACCACGAACAACGGTATGCCGATGCTGATGGTGGCCGCCAGCGAGAAGCTCGGCGTGGTCCATACCGGTTTGGCCACTTCCAGGTGGAAGCCGCTGAAGTCCAGCAGGCCCAAGGCCCCGGATAACGCAGTGCCCACCAGCAGCGCGGCCAGCACGCAGTAGCGCGGCGACAGGCGCTTGACCAGCAGGTAGCTGAAGAACATGCCCAGCACCAGCAACGTGCGGTGCTGTGCGGCAACGAAGATTTCGCTGCCGATCTTGAACAGAATGCCCGCCAGCAGCGCCGAGGCCAGCGAAGCCGGGATGCGTTTGACCAGGCGCTCGAAGCTGCCGGTCAGGCCGCAGATGAGCACCAGCACGGCGCAGGTGATGTAGGCGCCAATGGCTTCGCCATAGCTCACGCCGCCCAGGCTGGTGATCAGCAAGGCGGCACCGGGGGTGGACCAGGCGATGGTGATCGGTGTGCGGTAGCGCAGTGACAGGCCGATGCTGCACACCGCCATGCCGATTGAAAGCGCCCAGATCCAGGACGAAATCTGTGCAGTGGTAAGCCCGGCTGCCTGGCCGGCCTGGAACATCAGCACCAGCGAACTGGTATAGCCGGTGAGCATGGCGATAAAGCCGGCGACGACCGCCGACGGGGAGCTGTCTGCCAGGGGCCGCAGGCGTGCGGAGGTGGCATCGGTCATGAACAAAGTCCTTGTAAAGGTGTAAGCAGTTTTTTCAGACTACAGCGCGCAAGGTTGATCCTTGCCATACAGCGGCCATTGCTTTTAGCCGTACAGTCGCCAACTATTGGGCACAAATGCAAAACTGCTTGGAAGGGGAGGGGCAATGTACAAGGTCTATGGCGACTACCAGTCGGGCAACTGCTACAAGGTCAAGCTGATGTTGAGCCTGCTGGGCCGGCCGTATGAATGGCACCCGGTGGATATCCTCAAGGGCGAGACCGAAACGCCCGAGTTTCTGGCGATGAACCCTAACGGCAAGGTGCCGGTGCTGGAGCTGGAAGATGGCAGTTACCTGTGGGAGTCCAATGCCATTCTCAACTTCCTGGCCGATGGCAGCGAGTTCCTGCCCAGCGAACCGCGTTTGCGTACCCAGGTGCTGCAGTGGCAGTTCTTCGAGCAGTACAGCCATGAGCCGTACATTGCCGTGGCCCGGTTTATCCAGTTCTACCTGGGGCTGCCGGACGAGCGCCTGGAGGAGTACCGCAAGCTGCACAAGGGGGGTTACAAGGCACTGAAGGTGATGGAGCGGCAGTTGCAGATGACGCCGTACCTGGTAGGTGAGCAGTATTCGATTGCCGATGTGGCGCTGTATGCCTATACCCATGTGGCGCAGCAGGGCGGGTTCGATCTGGCCGATTATCCGGCGGTAAGGGCCTGGCTGGAGCGGGTCAGCAGCCACCCGCGGCATGTGCCGATGGTGGGTTGATCTTTAGCCTGTACTGGCCTCTTCGCGGGTTTACCCGCGAAGAGGCCGGTACAGGAAAACTACAAATTATCAGGCCGAAGCAAACCGCTCATCCAGGTAGGCAATGATGGCTTTGGACTCATACATCCAGGTCACTTTGCCACCTTCCTCGATCCGCAGGCACGGCACTTTCACCCGGCCGCCACCCTCTTGCAGGGCCTGACGATGCACCGGGTCGTTCTTGGCATCGCGCAGTGCCACCGGCACGTTCAGCCGGTGCAGGGTGCGGCGGGTCTTGACGCAGAACGGGCAGGCGTGGAACTGGTACAGCGCCAGGCCCTTGGCCGCTTGCTCGACGCGGGCCTGGGCGGCGGCTTCGCGTTTGCGCTTGGCCGGGCGGCTGATCCAGTCGCCGAACACGATGAGCTGGCCGAGGCCAACCCGCAGGGCTTTGACGATCATGGGCAACTCCTGAAATGAAAAAGCCGACCCGGCGGGGTCGGCTTGGGGTCAGCAGCCAATCACTTGATCAGGCTGAGGAACTCGCTGCGGGTGGCGGCGTTCTCGCGGAACTCACCCAGCATCACCGAAGTGATCATGGTCGAGTTCTGCTTCTCTACACCGCGCATCATCATGCACATGTGCTTGGCTTCGACCACCACGGCCACGCCGGCGGCACCGGTTACCTGCTGCACGGCCTCGGCGATCTGGCGGCTGAGGTTTTCCTGGATCTGCAGGCGGCGGGCGTACATGTCGACGATACGCGCAACCTTGGACAGGCCCAGTACCTTGCCCTTGGGCAGGTAGGCAACGTGTGCCTTGCCGATGAACGGCAGCATGTGGTGTTCGCACATCGAATACAGCTCGATGTCCCGGACCAGCACCATTTCGCTGTTGTCAGAGCTGAACAAAGCGTTGTTGGTGACTTCTTCCAGTGTTTGCTCATAACCGCGGCAAAGGTACTTCATCGCCTTTGCAGCCCGCTTGGGCGTGTCGAGCAGGCCCTCACGGGAGACGTCCTCGCCAATCTGGCTGAGGATCTCGGTGTAGTTCTGTTCCAGGGACATGGATCTACCTGTGGGAAAAAATCGCAAAAACGAAGGGTACGGCGGTGCGGGCGGCGCTGCAAGCGCGGCGTTACTCGTCGCGGCCTTCGAGCATGGTTCGCTTGAGCATCACATACACCGCGCCGGTGCCGCCGTGGCGGGCACTGCACGAGGCAAAACCGAGCACCTGCGGGTGCTGGCGCAGCCAAGTGTTGACGTGGCTCTTGATCATCGGGCGCTTGCCGTCCAGGCGCGCGGCCTTGCCGTGGGTCACCCGCACGCAGCGCACTTCCAGCTTGGTGGCTTCGGCGATGAAGTCCCACAGGGTTTCGCGGGCCTTTTCCACGGTCATGCCGTGCAGGTCGAGGCTGCCTTCGAACGGAATTTGCCCCAGTTTCAGCTTGCGCAACTGGCCTTCCTGCACGCCGTCGCGGCGCCACATCAGTTCGTCTTCGGCGCCAACGTCGATAACGAACTGATCGGACATGCCGTCGATGACCAGGGCCTTGTCACTGCGCACTGTCGCTGCCTGGCGCAGGCCGGCCAGCTGCTGGCGGTCGGCCTTGGGCTTGCCGACTTCGGCACGGTCGTGGCGGATTTGCTTTACGCCGCGCACTTCGGCCTTGAACAGGGAAAAATCGTCGTCTTGCATGATGCCTCCACGTGGGTGGCGTAGTTTACGCGACTGTGGGGCGTAGGTGATACCAAGCCATCAATCATGCTTCTTCATCAGGTGCGGCGACAGGTTCAACTCCCGCCCACGACGCAAGCGAATACGGCTGCGCCGCCAAAACCGCACACCCAGCCAAAGCAGTAACAAGCCAGCCCCGGTGAGGATGCTGGACAGCGGCTTGTTGGCATTGAGTTCTTGCAGGGCAGGGTAGTTACCCAGCAGGCCGGCAACACCGGCCATGGCCAGCAGCACGCCCAAGGTCGCCAGCAGGGCCGACAGGCCGGCCGCCAGGCGGGCGCCCCAGTTACGCGGTTGGCGCGGGCGCAGGCGCTTGGCGTCGAAACTGCCTTTAAGCTTCATTCCGCTCTCCTCTGTGGATATCCGGAATTCGACCTGCTGCCGCCCATCGGGTTCCGCCCGGCTGCCGGGCGGTCGTGCCCAGCCCCTTAGATCAGGCTGGCGGTGGGGGCCACGCAAGCGAAGTTGTCGGCCATCACGGCCATTTCGCACTGGTGGATCTGTGCGGCCGGGATTACCCCGTCCTTGAAGGCCAGGTCGCGGGTTGCCGAGGCGTCTTCCACCAAGGTGCACCGGTAACCATAGTCCTTGGCGCGGCGCACGGTGGTGCTGACGCTGGAGTGGCTCATGAAACCGCAGACGATCAGGTCCAGGTGGCCGAGCTCCTGCAGGGTTTCGTGCAGTTTGGTGTTTTTGAACGCGTTAGGCATGCGCTTTTCGATGACGATTTCGCCTTCCTGGGGCTCCAGCCCCGGAATGAACTGGCCGGCCGGGCCCTGTGGGTCGAAGCGGCCACCGACAGTGCCCAGGTGGCGTACATGGATGATCGGACGGCCGCTTTTGCGCGCGGCGTCGAGCAACCTGGCGATGTTGGCCACGGCCTCGTCCATGCCCGACAGCTGCAGGGGACCACTGAGGTACTCCTTTTGCGCATCGATGATGATCAGGCTGGCGTGGCTCAGCTTGGCCGGCGGGTAGTCGCGGCCAGTGAGGCGGAACATCGTGGTTGGAACGGACATCAAGGGCTCCTTGGATAGGGCTTTTGTATACCTATTGTCCCCTGCCTTGGCGCCAATGGGAATGGTTGACAACGCAAGCGGCATGGTTACTGGCCTGTGGCTAGCCTTTGGGTAAGGCAAAGGAACAAATGTGCGGGTGGGGCTGTTAGACTTTTGTCCGGTCTGAAATAGGAGTACCCCGTGATCACATCCCGTCTGCGCACGCTGCGCGACTACATCCGCTGGGCGGTCAGCCGCTTCCACGAGCACGACCTGTTCTTCGGCCACGGTGCCGACAACGCCTGGGACGAGGCCCGCCTGCTGGTGCTGGGGGCGGTGCACCTGCCATGGGAGGTGGCCGACAGCTACCTGGACTGCATGCTCGAGGACGACGAGCGGGTACGCCTGCAGCACCTGCTCAAACGCCGCATTGAAGAACGCGTGCCTGCCGCCTACCTGCTGGGCGAGGCCTGGTTCTGCGGCATGTCGTTCATCGTCGACGAACGGGTACTGGTACCGCGTTCACCCATTGGCGAACTGATCGAAAAACGCTTCGAGCCGTGGCTGGCCAGCGAGCCGGCGCGCATTCTCGACCTGTGCACCGGCTCGGGCTGCATCGGCATCGTAGCTGCCGAAGTGTTCCCCGAGGCAGAGGTCGTGCTGGCCGACCTGTCGTTCCAGGCGCTTGAGGTGGCCAACCAGAACATCGAACGCCACGGCCTCGACGGCCGTGTGTACACCGTGCAGGGTGACGGTTTTGGCGGCCTGCCGGGGCAGCGTTTCGACCTGATCCTGTCCAACCCGCCGTATGTCGACGCCGAAGACTTCGACGACATGCCGGCCGAGTACCACCATGAGCCCGAGCTGGGCCTGGCCTGCGGCAACGACGGCCTGGACCTGGTGCGGCGCATGCTGGCCGAAGCGGCAGACCATCTGACTGACAAGGGCTTGCTGATTGTCGAGGTGGGCAACAGCCAGGTGCATGTCGAGGCGCTGTACCCTGAGGTGGACTTTGCCTGGCTGGAATTCGAGCGGGGCGGGCATGGGGTGTTCATGCTGACCGCTGAGCAGTGCCGTCAGCACCAGGAGCTGTTCAAAGCCCGGGTCTAGGGGCCGCCTTGATATTTGCGTAGTCTGGGAGATCGAGCGCCGCCCGCGCGGCGCATCGCGAGCTGCGCTCGCTCCTACGTTTGTTTCGGGCCAATTATTCCTGTGGGATTTGCGCGCGTACGCCTTGGCGCATGACGCTATATCGCGCCGTACCAACAAGACGGTCGTGCGCGCCTGTAACAGGCGTTACTGGCCAGAAACAAACGTAGGAGCGAGCGCAGCTCGCGATACGCCGCGCGGGCGGCGCTCGATCTCCCAAACGCAGAAAATGTCACGGCGAGCACATCAGAGATGCCTCAGCGCGTGGCAATCCAGATCAACAACCCCGCCTGAAACACCGCAAACGCCACCAGGCAGGTAATGGTAAAGCGCAACCCGCCGTCTTCGCGCTGGTACTTGGCCACCCGCTCATCACGCTCGCGCAGTTGCCCTTCCTTTTCCTGCAACTGCTGGTCGGCCTGCTGCAGCAGGTTGGCGGCATCCAGAATCTCCACCCGCTGCAGGCGCTCGCTGCTCCAGGCGGCCTTGAGCTGGCCCACGGTGATGTCCACGGTACGGCCCTTCAAATGCTGGCTGTCCTCGTATTCCACCTCGATACCCACCCCGCGCAAGCAGTGGTCACGGCGTAGGCGCGAGTCTTCGTTCAGCGCATCCTTGCTTGGAAGCGCCATGCCCTCCACCCGATAGTGCGACCACTTGCGCTGCAGCCACTGCACGGCCTGGGCCAGCATGAAGCGGCCGATACCACGGTTCACCGGTTCCAGTTGCAGGCCCTGTTCATTGCCGATACGTACCAGGCGCTCGGCATGGTCGACGCGGATGTCCAGGCGGTTCTGCTCTTTGTGCACTTTCTGTCCGGGCAGCTGGATCTCCATGCGCAACAGGCTGTGTGCCTTGTCGTGGCGCTCGGCATAGCCGAACTGCACAAAGCGCAGCGGCCGCGCGCCGGTGCTGCGGTCGGTGGGCAGGGCTGCCAGGCGCAGCAACTGGAAATGTTCGGCACCAAGGTCGGCCCAGGGCAGGGCGGCGCTTGGCTGGGGCTCTTCGGCCGGCTCTACGGCGGCAGGGGCTATTGTCATCAGGGCAAGTCCTCGGCTATGCCTGCTGTATCGGCAGGCTTGCCAAGGACCTGAGCCCGATTACTTTACGCGGAAGGCAAATGCTGGATGAACGTCACAATTCGCTCACCCAGCTCGTGTGCCAGCGGTAGTTCTGGGTTGAGGTAGCTGTCGCGCTGCTGGCTCATGCTTTTGGGGCTGATGCGCAGCATGTGGTTCATGCCGTCGATCAGCACCAGTTGTGCATCCGGCTTGGCTGCCTTCAGCCGTTCGGCATCGGCCACATCCACCTGCACATCGTTGCGCCCTTGCACGATCAAGGCGGGCATGGGCAGGCGGGCAAAGGCGGCTGCCGGGTTTTGCTGAAACAGCGAAATCAGGTACGGCTGCACGCTGGGACGGAACACCTGGCGCAGCGGCGCGGGCACTTCCAGGCTGGTCTGCCCGGCTTGCAGGCGGTCGAGCAGGGCGTTGCCACCGGCCAGTTGCGCTGGCGGCAGGCGACGGGCCAGCTGTTCGCGCAGGACTTCGGCCAGCGGCCGCCCGCTGCCGGCCAGGGTGATCACCGCACTGGCACCTGCCTGCTCGGCGGCCAGGCTGGCGATCAGCGCGCCTTCGCTGTGGCCAACGAGGATCAGCTGGCCGAAGCGGGGGTCGGCTTTCAGCTTGTGGCTCCAGGCGACCACATCCGCGACATAGCGCTCCACGCTGAGGTCACGCTCGTCAGGCGTGGCCGGCTGGCTGGCGGCCACCCCGCGCTTGTCGTAGCGCACGCTGGCGATGTGCTCGTTGGCCAGCAGCAGGGCCAGGCGCTTGAGATTGTCGATCCGGCCTGACGCCGGGTTGTTGCCATCGCGGTCGGTGGGGCCGGAGCCGGCGATGATCAGCACCACCGGCGGCGGCGTGGCCTGTTGCGGCAACAGCAGGCTGCCGTGCAGCACGCCCTGGCCGGTGTCCAGGTCGATGGGGCGTTGCAGCACGGTGGGGGCGGCGGCCTGGGCCAGGCTGGTGCACAGCAGGAAGAGCAGGGCGACGAGGCGCGACATCATGCGGTACTACATGGGGAGATGGTGGTTTGACCCAATGTTTTCGGGAAGGTTCTCTGGCAGTGCACGGCAGGTTCGTCCGCTTCGCGGGCAAGCCCGCGAAGAGGCCAGCACAGGCGGGCAATCCATCTGTATACTGCCTGCTTTCGTTCACCTCAGGCAGAACTCGCGGAGCGTCCATGTCCGGCAATACCTACGGCAAGCTGTTCACTGTCACCACCGCTGGCGAAAGCCATGGCCCGGCGTTGGTCGCCATTGTCGATGGATGCCCACCGGGCCTGGAGATTTCCCTGGCCGACCTGCAGCACGACCTCGACCGGCGCAAGCCCGGCACCAGCCGGCACACCACGCAGCGTCAGGAAGCCGACAAGGTGGAAATCCTCTCTGGCGTGTTCGAAGGCCGTACCACGGGCTGCTCGATCGGCCTGCTGATTCGCAACACTGACCAGAAGTCCAAGGACTACTCGGCCATCAAGGACCTGTTCCGCCCGGCCCACGCCGACTACACCTACCATCACAAGTACGGCATCCGCGACTACCGCGGTGGTGGCCGCAGTTCGGCCCGCGAAACCGCCATGCGCGTGGCTGCCGGTGCCATTGCCAAGAAGTACCTGGCCACCCAGGGCATTACCGTGCGTGGCTACATGAGCCAGCTGGGCCCGATCGAAATCCCGTTCAAGACCTGGGAATCGGTGGAGCAGAACGCTTTCTTCAGCCCCGACCCGGACAAGGTACCGGAGCTCGAGGCTTACATGGACCAGCTGCGCCGGGACCAGGATTCGGTGGGAGCCAAAATCACCGTGGTGGCCGAAGGCGTGATGCCGGGTTTGGGCGAACCGATCTTCGACCGTCTGGACGCAGAGCTGGCCCACGCGCTGATGAGCATCAACGCGGTCAAGGGCGTGGAAATCGGCGCCGGCTTCGCCAGCGTGGCCCAGCGTGGTACCGAACACCGTGACGAGCTGACCCCGGAAGGCTTCCTCAGCAACAACGCCGGCGGCATCCTGGGTGGCATTTCGTCGGGCCAGCCGATCGTTGCTCACCTGGCATTGAAGCCGACTTCCAGCATCACCACCCCGGGCCGTTCGATCGACATCGACGGCAACCCGGTGGACGTCATCACCAAAGGTCGCCACGACCCGTGCGTGGGCATCCGCGCTACGCCGATCGCCGAGGCGATGATGGCCATCGCGCTGATGGACCACCTGCTGCGTCACCGTGCGCAGAATGCTGATGTGAAGGTGAATACCCCGGTGCTGGGCCAGCGCTGATTCGCCTGCACCGGCCCTATCGCCGGCAAGCCAGCTCCCACAGGTACCCCGCAATGCCCAGGCCTGTGGTAATCCTGTGGGAGCTGGCTTGCCGGCGATAGGGCCGGAACAGGTCTACACAAGGCCATCCCATGCCCCCGATCCCCTACTGGCGCCTGTCCAGCTTCTATCTCTTCTACTTCGCGCTGCTAGGCTCCACTGCCCCTTTCCTGGCGCTGTACTTCGACCACCTGGGCTTCTCCCCAGCACGCATCGGCGAGCTGGTGGCCATCCCCATGCTGATGCGCTGCGTTGCCCCCAACCTGTGGGGCTGGCTGGGCGACCGCACCGGCCAGCGCCTGCTGATCGTGCGCCTGGGGGCGTTGTGCACCCTGGCCACCTTCGCCCTGATCTTCTTCGGCAAAAGTTACGCGTGGCTGGCGCTGGTAATGGCCCTGCACGCGTTCTTCTGGCACGCGGTACTGCCCCAGTTCGAGGTCATTACCCTGGCCCACCTGCACGGGCAAACGTCGCGCTACAGCCAGGTGCGCCTGTGGGGCTCGATCGGCTTCATCCTGACCGTGGTCGGCCTGGGCCGCCTGTTCGAATGGTTGAGCCTGGACATCTACCCGGTGGCGCTGGTCACCATCATGGCCGGCATTGTCGCCGCCAGCCTGTGGGTACCCAATGCCCAGCCGGTGGAGCAAGGTGAGCGCAGCAGCGACGGGGGCTTTTTGCAGCAGTTACGCGCCTCCGGGGTGATCGCGTTCTACGCTTGCGTGGCGCTGATGCAGCTCAGCCATGGGCCTTACTACACCTTTCTGACCCTTCACCTGGAGCACCTGGGCTATAGCCGTGGAGCCATCGGCTTGCTGTGGGCGCTGGGGGTGGTGGCCGAAGTGCTGATGTTCATGGTCATGAGCCGCCTGTTTGCCCGCTTCAGCGTGCAGCGGGTGTTGTTGGCCAGTTTCCTGCTGGCGGCCGTACGCTGGCTGTTGCTGGGCAACCTGGCAGGTGAGCCGGCCGTGCTGATCTTTGCCCAGTTGCTGCACGCGGCCACCTTTGGCTGCTTCCATGCCGCCAGCATCGCCTTCGTGCAGGCCAGCTTTGGCGCCCGCCAACAAGGTCAGGGCCAGGCGCTGTATGCGGCACTGTCGGGTACCGGGGGCGCATTGGGGGCGTTGTATTCGGGCTACAGCTGGAAATTGCTGGGCCCCACCTTCACCTTTGGTATGGCCAGTGCCGCAGCCTTGGCCGCAGCCGTTATCATTGCCCTTTGTTCGCAACCGACCAGGACCCGCCCCTGATGAGCATTCTCAGCGTTTTCCACCCCTCCAGCCCGGAACTGCCGAACAAGGTGCTGACGCACCACGACGATATCGTCGCCACCCTGGCCGAGCAGGGCGTGCGTTTTGTGCATGCCGGGCATGGCTTGCGGGTGCGCCCTGGTACGGCCGAAGGTGAGGTGCTGGACGCATGCCGTGAGCATCTGGACCAGTTGATGACGGTGCATGGCTGCAAGGCATTCGTGCTGTTGAACCGCGACGGTGAAGACCCGGCGCAGGTCGATGTGCGCGATGAACATGTGCATGATGCCGAAGAGGTGTTTGCCGTAGTCAGCGGCCGTGCGCAGGTTGGCCTGCGTTTGGGCGACCGGGTGTATTCGGTGCTGTGCGAGAAGGGTGACCGGTTGGTGGTGCCGGCGGGGACGCGGCGTTGGGTGGAGCTGGGAGATACGCCGTTTTGCCTGGCGCTGCGGTTGTATGGCAGCGAGCACGGTGTGCAGGCGCGGTTTACCGGGGATGGGACGGCGCGGGCGTTTCTGGGAATTGATGAGTTGTAGTGGCCTTTCTGGCCTCTTCGCGCGCTTGCCCGCGAAGAGGCCAGGTGAAGCAACACCAAACTCAGCGATAGGTCGGCAGGGCAAACCGCTGCTGACTTTGCAGCATCGAAATCACCGGCAATTCGCTAGCCTGTTCAGCCAGGTCACGGCGAATGGCGCTGATCGCCCATGACAGCTGCTCGGCACTGTGCAGTTGCGCATAGGTGAGCACCCGGCGGGTAACCTTGCCGTCGGCTGCGCGCAGGGTCAGCAGCACGCCGCCATCGGGGCGGGCCTGGGTATTGACCTGGTAAGCAGAAAATACCGAGACGAACTTTTGCTGGATGAGGTCCATATCAACTCCTGGCTGTTGTGTGGCAGACATGAGTAGATAATTGCAGCGACCGTGCCAGATGTTGATTCCATAAAAAATCCAGTAAATACAAGGCTTTACGGAGACTCTACGAAGGCGCCACCGTGCAGGTTGCATGGTCATGCATTTTGCACAGTGCATTTTGCACGAGTCAGGCATTGCCTATCGGTCCCATAGAAACTGAACCTTTGACCCCACTGGCGTGCCTTACAAACACTTGGGCAATCATTTATGCCAGGAGGTTCCGATGACCCGCCAGACCGCCCCCGCCACCATGACCGACGACGAAACCGCCGCATTCGCCGAACAGGTATTTGAACGTGCCCGCCAGGGTGATGCCGAAATGCTCGAGCGCCTGCTTGCCAGCGGCCTGCCGGCCGACCTGCGCAACCATAAGGGCGATACCCTGCTGATGCTGGCCAGCTACCACGGCCACCACGAAGCAGTGCGCGTGCTGCTGGCCCACGGTGCCGACCCGTTGATTGCCAACGACAACGGCCAGCTGCCTATCGCCGGGGCCGCCTTCAAGGGGGACCTGGCGATGATCCGGTTGTTGCTTGAGCACGGCGTCCCTGTGGACGCCGCTGCGCAGGACGGGCGCACGGCGTTGATGCTGGCGGCCATGTTCAATCGCAGCGAGATACTCGACTACCTGCTGGCCCAAGGCGCCGACCCGACGCGCCAGGATGCCCGCGGCGCCACTGCGCTGATGGCGGCGCAAACCATGGGGGCTGAAGACGCCGCCGCCCGCCTGCAAGCGCTGGCCGGCTAACCATCTGGGGGCATTTGCGGCTATCCTTGGCGACTTTTCACCCGTCGCAGGCCCCCTTTCATGAAAACTCAGTTGCTCGAATTCATCAGCCTCATTGGCGCTGGCTGCATGCGCGAGGCCGACATCGAGCGCATCGCCGACGAGGCCGCCCAGGCCTATGCCGACCCGGCTGCTTTCCTGGCCGCCAACCCCGATATCAACTACGACGACACGTTCCCGATTCCGCTGGGTGAATGGGTGGTGCTGGGCAGCCTGCCGGACACCGTGGTGTTCCAGGCCGACAGCTACCAGGACCTGTTCCAGCAGATCAGCGACTCGTTCGACAACAGCGTGCCGTTCACCCTCAAGCCCAAGCAGCTGGCCCGTACCGAGCCACTGACCGCGCTCAACCGCATTCAGGTGCAGATGGGTGCATTGAACAAAGAGGCGGGGGGTTATGTGCTGCTGAACTTCAGCCAGTTGCTGGATGACGAGCTGCAGATGGTGATGGTGGGGCAGAATGACCTGGCGCGGGTGCTGGAGTTGGGGGCAGAGGTGGGCATCAAGGTGGAGCCGGCCCTGGAAGCCCTGAAGGTCGCCGTCCACATCTAAAGCCTGGCGCGCTCCTGCACAGCTCTGTGCAGGGTAGCCTCAGCCCAACGCGGTATCCAGAAACATCATCACCGCAAACCCACCCATCAACCCCAGGGTCGCCGCCGTCTGGTGCCCGTTGCGGTGGGTTTCCGGGATCACCTCGTGGCTGACCACAAAGATCATCGACCCTGCCGCCAGCCCCATGCTGATCGGGTAGGCCAGGGCGAAGCCTGTGGAAATCCCCAGCCCGATCACCGCCCCCAATGGCTCCATCAAACCCGAACCGATCGCCACCAGCGCAGCCTTGAGGCTCGCCAGCCCAGTGGCACGCAGTGCCAGGGCCACGGCCAGCCCTTCAGGGATGTCCTGAATGGCGATAGCGCTGGTCAGCGGCAGGCCGATGTTCATGTCGCCATTGGCGAAGCTCACGCCGATGGCCATGCCTTCAGGCAGGTTGTGCAGGGTGATCGCCAGCACGAACAGCCACACCCGGCTGATGCGCTCGGCTTCGGGGCCACAGGGGCCGGTGCTTTCATGCTCGTGCGGGGTGAAGCGGTCCAGGCCCAGCATCAACAGCACGCCCAACCCCATGCCCAGCACCACGGTAAAGGCCGCAGCCGGGCCGTTGCCGGTAATCTCGCGGGCCGCATCCAGGCCCGGCAGAATGAGCGAAAACGAGCTGGCGGCGAGCATCATGCCGGCGGCAAAGCCCAGCATCACGTCCTGGGTGCGGGCGCTGACATCGCGCAGCACCACCGCCAGCACAGCACCCAGGGCGGTAGCGCCAAAGCCGGACAACCCGCCCAGTACTGCAAGGTGCAGGTTATCGGCGTGGTCGCCGTTCACCGCGTTCCACACGCTGGCGCCCAGCAGCACGATCACCGCCAGCAGGCTAAGGCCGAGACCGGCGCTGAGCCAGGGGGTGTTCACGGCCTGCTGGCGCCAAGCGTTCAGCAGTGAGGGTGGGGCGGCGCTTTGCGTGTGGGTGGGGGGCATACGAACCTCGAATCAATGAATACCGGCAGTCTACTCAGAGACCTGCGCCCATCGCCAAGGATTCGCTTCTATTGGCGCGATAGCTGACTATGCTGTGCAGCAAAGCCTTTTAACAGGAGTTTTAGCATGGGGTCGACATTCAACAGCCTGGTGGGGCTGATCATCCTGGCGCTGGATATCTGGGCCATCCTCAATGTGATCAAGAGTGGCAGCGAGGTGGGCATCAAAGTGTTGTGGATCTTGCTGATTGCTTTGCTGCCGGTGGTGGGCCTGGTGATTTGGGCCATCGCGGGGCCGCGGGGAAATGTGCGCATCTGAAAGGCCGGCACAGACAAAACCCGCAACACCCCGGTGACAAAATTTTCACATTGGTTTAAACAGAATCCGCACCCGCATAATGCTGCGTTGGTCTAGCGCCAGCGCCCCTTCGCAAACCGCAATCCTAGGACCTTCCCATTCATGGCTAACACGGACGCCTTGAAGCAACAGGGCGCGCGAACGTCGTTTTCGCCGACCCTGAAATCCCACCTGGCCTACACGCTGCTCAGTGGCCTGGTGATCATGCTGATGCTCAGCCTGGTGCGCCTGGCGCTGCTGGTCTACAACAGCGACATGGTCGGCGATACGCCGTATTCCACGGTAGCCGAAGGCTTCCTCAACGGCTTGCGCTTCGACCTGCGGGTGGTGGTGTACCTCAGCATCCCGCTGCTGCTGGCGATCCTCAGCCCCTGGGCCATGGCCCGGCGTGGCGTGTTCCGCTTCTGGCTGACCCTCACCTCCAGCGTGGTGATGTTCCTCGGCCTGATGGAGATGGACTTCTACCGCGAGTTCCACCAGCGCCTCAACGGCCTGGTGTTCCAGTACATCAAGGAAGACCCGAAAACCGTCATGAGCATGCTCTGGTACGGCTTCCCGGTGGTGCGCTACCTGCTGGCCTGGGCCTTCGGTACCTGGCTGTTGAGCCTGCTGTTCAAGGGTATCGACCGTGCCACCCGGGGTGAGGGCGTGCAGCGCGTTGCACCGTGGTACAACCGCCTGGCGGTGTTCATGGTGATTTTGCTGGTGGCCGTGGTCGCTGCCCGTGGCACCCTGCGCCAAGGGCCACCGATGCGCTGGGGTGATGCTTTCACCACCGACTCCAACTTCGTCAACCAGCTGGGCCTGAACGGCACCCTGACCCTGATCGACGCCGCCAAGAGCCGCTTCGGCGAAGACCGCGCCAACATCTGGAAGCCGGTGCTGGAGCAGAATGTGGCCACGCAAAGCGTGCGCGAACAGCTGCTGACCGCCAACGACACCCTGGTCGATGCCGACGAGGCTGCCATCCGCCGCGACTTCGTGCCGCCGGCTGACCGCACCCTGCCGATCAAGAACGTGGTGGTGATCCTTATGGAGAGCTTCGCCGGCCATTCGGTGGGCGCGCTGGGCAGCCCCAACAACATCACCCCATACTTCGACAAGCTGGCCAAAGAAGGCCTGCTGTTCGACCGCTTCTTCTCCAACGGCACTCATACCCACCAGGGCATGTTTGCCACCATGGCCTGCTTCCCCAACCTGCCGGGCTTCGAGTACCTGATGCAAACCCCGGAAGGCGGCCACAAGCTGTCTGGCCTGCCGGCCCTGCTCAGCGCTCGCGACTACGACGATGTGTACGTCTACAACGGCGACTTTGCCTGGGACAACCAGTCAGGGTTCTTCGGCAACCAGGGCATGACCACCTTCATCGGCCGTAACGACTTCGTCAACCCGGTGTTCTCCGACCCGACCTGGGGCGTGTCTGACCAGGACATGTTCGACCGCGGTAACGAGGAACTGGCCAAGCATGACGGCAAAAAGCCGATCTACGCGCTGCTGCAGACGCTGTCCAACCACACGCCATACGCGCTGCCGAAAGACCTGCCAGTCGAGAAGGTCACCGGCCAGGGCCGCCTGGATGAGCACCTGACCGCCATGCGCTATTCGGACTGGGCGCTGGGCCAGTTCTTCGAGAAGGCGCGTAAAGAGCCTTACTTCAAGGAAACCCTGTTCGTCATCGTCGGCGACCATGGCTTTGGCAACCACCAGCAGGTCACCGAGCTGGACCTGGGCCGTTTCAACGTACCGCTGCTGCTGATTGCCCCGGGCATTCAGGAGAAGTTCGGTGCGGTGAATCACACCGTGGGTACCCAGGTCGATATCGTGCCGACCATCATGGGCCGCCTGGGTGGCCAGACCCGTCACCAGTGCTGGGGCCGCGACCTGCTCAACCTGCCTGAAGGCGACCAGGGTGTGGGCATGATCAAGCCGTCGGGCAGCGAGCAGATTGTTGGCCTGGTACAGGGCGACCGCATCCTGATCGAGTCCAAGGACATGAGCCCGCGTATGTACCGCTACCAGCTGGGCAGCGAGTTCAAGGCTGAGCTGATCGAAAGCCCGGACCAGCCGGAAATGCTCAAGAAGCTCGAAGCGTACATTCAGACCGCGACCAAGAGCCTGCTGGATAACTCCGCTGGCGTGGTGCACGGCACACCGAAGTAACGCTGCAACAAGGGCCGCATTGCGGCCCTTTTGCGGGCAGACTGAACAAATTCCCAGCCCCAGGGTCAGTTATTCAGGCATCACACCAACTGATGTTCTTGAATTGAGAGGGCTCGTTCAATGAAAGCGTGGGAAGTCATTTTTGCCGATCAGAAAGGCGAACCGTCCACCATGACACTGCGGGCCGAGCACTGTCCCAGCGAAGAGGACGCCGCGCGGGCCATCCGTTCGCACCTGTTCCCGGTCATGGACGAGCTGGACCTCAACGACTTCCAGGACCGCACCATTTCCCCTACCGCCCGCTGGCTGAAAGAGCATAGCGGCGTGACCATCACCAGCATTCACGAAGCACCCTGACCCACACGTTTGCGTGGCGCCTTTGCAGGCACTACGCTACTGGAAGGTGCCGCCTATTCTGCAGGTTGGCACCGCTTCAATTCGCGTCTTGCATCAGCTCGAACTGCCCGGCCAATGACTGCCGGCAGGTGCGTAGTGCACGGAAAGTCTATCCATAGCATTATTCAGGAGGACGATTCATGAGCAGCCAGAACGACGATATCAGCAGTAACGTCCTGCGCCAGATGAAAGCTGGCGGGTTCGACTTCACCCAGATCCACCCCATCGAGTTCTATGCCGTATTCCCCGACGAAGCAGGGGCCCGCCGCGCGGCCGGGCAGTTTCGTGGCGAATCGCTCAATGCCCAGGTGAAGGAGCTGGGCGACGGTGCCTGGCACCTGGAACTGAGCAAGGTCATGTATGCCACCTATGGCGGGATTGGCGACTTTGAAGAGGCCTTCGAACAGTTGGTGACACCTTATGGGGGGGAGGTGGAAGGGTGGGGCGTCAAGCATGAGCGGCCGATTGCCTGAGTGTATTGTGTTGCCTTTTTCGCGGGCTCGCCCGCGAAGAAGCACACGCGGGCGTCAAGGCCTGCGCTTGGCCATATGCCCCAGATAGGCCAGCAACGCATCCAGCTCCTGTTCACTCAACACACGTTCGTCAAACCCCGGCATCTTCGCTTGCGGCCATTGCCGAAGGCTTTGCGGGTCTCGAATCAGCTTGCGCAGGTATTCTGGCCGAAAATACTCGGTAGGGTTGTGCGGCACATTCAAATCCGGCCCCACCTGCGCATCCCCTGCACCGTTCAGCCGATGGCACGCCAGGCAATTCTGCTGGAACAATGCAAAACCCTGCAGCACCGGGCTGTCGGTGGGCAGCTTGGGGTCGGGCAGCAGCGCGGGAAAACGCTGCGCCACCGGCGCGAGCTTGCGAATGGTGGAAATCTGGAACGGCCACTGCTCCGGGCGGATGCCGCTGGCCTGCGGCGCAGTCCACACCAGGTAGAACGGCCCCGCGCTCGGCTTGCCCTGGCCCAGTGCCGGCCACGGCTGGCCCGGGTCTTCCACCGCCAGCCAGGCCTGTGCCGGCCCTTGCTGCAGCAGTGGCGCAGCGGGCATTTCAGCGGCAAAGCCATCCAGCGCCACGGCCTGCAGGTGATCACTGGCGCTGACGCCTTTTAGCAGCGTGGCCAACGGCACCGCCCGATAGTGCATGGGGCGCTTGTAGGAAACGTCTTGTTCGATGCTGATATCCCGAGCCTGCGGATGGCCAAGCAGTTCGGCACTGCTCCACTGGCGCGTATTGGCGCCCAGCTCAAGGTGCAGCTGCGCCGCCGACAGCGGCAGGCTCAGGAGCAACGCTAACAAGGCAAGGCAGTGGCGCATGGGCAATCTCCGACCATCAAGGCCAGCAGGTTACCTGTGTACTGCCCGTTGGCGCCATCGCCACTGTCAGCCGAACAAGCGTGTCAGGTTCGGCAAAATCAGCAGTAAAGTGGTGGCGAAGAGAATAAGCCCAGCTTGGCGAATTTTCGATTGTCTAAACATGGCGGACCGCCTTCTTGTTGTTATTCCTGAATACCCGTTGGCTTCCTTGTCGCACCTCGGGTCGATCGCAGCGACGCAGCGTGGCGCCTGAACTGCCTGCCTCTTGAACGTGGATATACAACCAACAGTAGGGTGTGTGGCATGCATGTTTGAGAACCCTTTCTTCTAATAGTGTTGGTCGATGATTTCTTTTTGCTATGAGGCCATGTGCCAGTCGGCTGACATGCTCTGGCTAGACAGTGGCGCAAGTACCAGGCGGACGCCGACGAAATGTGACCGTTCGTCAGTGCAGCCTACTTGCTTGTACGTGTCTTTCGCGTCAGTCTCTACAGCAGATTCCCACCCATGTCGTTCAGGACTACCCCTATGTCGTTACGCGTTTGCATCCTTGAAACCGATGTCCTGCGACCGGAGTTGACCGCGCAGTACCAGGGCTACGGCAGGATGTTCGAGCAGCTCTTCTCGCGTCAGCCGATCGCCGCCGAATTCCGTGTGTACAACGTGATGAACGGCGATTACCCCGCCGACAGTGAAGTGTTCGATGCCTACCTGGTGACGGGTAGCAAGGCTGACTCGTTTGGTTCCGACCCGTGGATCCAGACCCTCAAGGCTTACCTGCTGAAATTGTACGAGCGTGGCGAGAAGCTGCTGGGGGTGTGTTTTGGCCACCAGTTACTGGCATTGACCCTGGGTGGCAAGGCCGAGCGGGCCGACAAGGGCTGGGGCGTGGGCATCCATCGCTACTCGCTGGCGGCCCATGCGCCGTGGATGGACCCGGAGGTGTCGGAGCTGACCTTGCTGATCAGCCACCAGGACCAGGTGACCGAATTGCCGGAAGGCGCCACGGTGATTGCTTCCAGCGACTTCTGCCCGAATGCGGCGTACCACATTCGTGACCAGGTGCTGTGCTTCCAGGGCCACCCGGAGTTCGTGCACGACTACTCCCGCGCACTGCTGGATGCGCGTCAGGAGTTCCTGGGGGATGAGGTGTACCACAAGGCCGTGGCCAGCCTGGCCACCGAGCACCAGGGCGACCTGGTGGGGGAGTGGATGTTGCGCTTTATCCAGCAGCCGGTGAGCAAGCACGACGCGGCATAAGAAGCTGGGGGCCGCAAACCGGCCCCCACAACCTCAAAGCCAGCCCGACTTCTTGAAGCTGGCATACAACCCCGCACACCCCAGCCCGATTACACCCAGCACCCCGAAATACCCATAGTGCCAAGCCAGTTCCGGCATGTTCTGGAAGTTCATCCCGTAAACCCCGGCAATGGCCGTGGGGAACGCCAAAATCGCTGCCCAGGCCGCGAACTTGCGCTGAACGATGCTTTGCCGTGACGACTCCAGCAGCATGCCGATCTCGATGGTTTGGCTGGCGATGTCGCGGATGCCGGCCAGGTCTTCCATCTGCCGCGTCACATGAATCTGCACATCCCGGAAGTAGGGGCGCATGTTCTTGTCGATGAACGGGAAGCTCAGGCGCTGTAGCTCTTCGCTCACTTCCACCATCGGCGCCACATAACGGCGCAGGCGCAGGATGTCGCGGCGCAGGCTGTGCAGGCGGCGGATGTCGTCCTCCTGCAGCGAGCCCCCCAGCACGCTTTGTTCCAGCTCTTCGATCTCGCCATGGATGGCTTCGCTGACCGGCTGGTAGTTTTCGGTCACGAAGTCGAGCAGGGCGTACAGTACGAAGTCTTCGCCGTGCTCCAGCAGCAATGGCCGTGCCTCGCAGCGCTGGCGCACCATGGCGTAGGACTTGGAGTGGCCGTTGCGGCAGGTGATGATGTAGCCGTTGCCAGCGAAGATATGGGTTTCGATGAACTCCAGCTTGCCTTCGTGGCGCACCGGCGAATAGGTGACGATGAACAGCGCGTCACCGAAGGTTTCCAGCTTGGGCCGGCTGTGCTTCTCCAGGGCATCTTCAATGGCCAGTTCGTGCAGGTTGAACTGGCACTGCAGGTTGGCCAGTTCCTCGGCATTGGGCTCTTCCAGGCCGATCCACACGAAGTGCCCCGGCTTGCGCGCCCACTCGCTGCCTTCGTCGATGCTGATGTTGGTGACCTTTCTGCCGGCGCTGTACACCGCCGATGCCACGACACGACCCATGGTTGCCCGCTTATTCCGGTTGAACACGGGTTACAGCTTGGGCCGTACCCGGCCCAAGAGCAACCCGCTTCAGGCCAGCTCGTGTTCCATGCGGTCGATGCACTGCTGCATCTGCCCCCGGCACTGCTCGATCAGCGCCGGGATGTCCTGTTGGGTCATGCCCGTCGTGACGATGGGGGGCAACGAGCGCACGATCACCGTGCGCTGGCGCCAGCTGTTCAGGCTCATGCGCCTGGCATAGCGGCTGACGCATACCGGCACGATCGGCACACCGGCTTCGATGGCCATGTGAAACGCGCCTTTCTTGAAGGCCATCAGCTGCTCGCCGGGGTTACGCGTGCCTTCAGGGAAAATCCAGATGGAGGTGTCGTCCTGCAGCACGCGCGTGGTCTTTTGCAGCGCCTTGCGCGCCTGGTAGGCGTTCTTGCGGTCGATCAGCACGTTGCCGCCCAGCCAGAACAGCTGGCCGAACAGCGGGATCCAGCCCAGGCTTTTCTTGCCGATGGCCACGGTGCGTTGTGGTACCACCTGGCCCAATACGAACAGGTCGAAGTTGGACTGGTGGTTGGCGACAATCACGCACCCGGGAGGGTGGTCCCACAGTGGCCCCACCTCGGCCTTGACCTTGATGCGCATCAGCCAGGTGGCTGGCCGGCTATACAGGTGGGCAAACACCCGGCTGTTATCGGGGTTGAAGGGGCGGCACAGGCCAATGACCAGGCCCACGGCGCCAACGGCAAGAAAATGCAGCGCCAGCAGGAGCATGCGCAACGAATAAAGCATGGTACGACTCACACCAGACAGTCGCCGGGCAGTGTACGGGTGTGCACTGGTTGCGGCAAACCCTGGTGTGAGCCTGTCGGGTCAACCCATGTGGTGCTGGTCCAGCTCGATCGCCTTGTCCAATGCCTCCAGCAGCCCTTTGCGCACCTTCAGCTTGGTGTTCTTGTGTGCCAGCATGTTCAGCTTCTTCAGCTCCCGCGCCGCCGCCAGTGCTGTTTCCTGCAGTTGCTCGGCCGGCACCACCTTGTCGAGGAACCCTGCATCCACCGCCGCGTGCGGGTCGAACACCTCGGCGTTGATCACCGAACGATGGAAAGCCGAGCGACGCAGGCGATCACGGGCCAGTTCGATGCCGGCATGGTGCATGGTCATGCCGATCTGCACTTCGTTCAGGCACACTTTGTATGGCCCTTCGACGCCAATGCGGTAGTCGGCCGACAGCAGCAGGAAGGCGCCCTTGGCCACGGCATTGCCCGGGCAGGCAACCACTACCGGGAACGGGTGCGACAGCAGGCGGCGGGCGAGGGTGGAGCCAGCAGTGACCAGGCTGATGGCCGCTTGAGGGCCGCTGGTCATCACCTTGAGGTCGTAACCGCCCGACAGAATGCCTGGCTGCCCGGTAATGATCACCACGGCACGCTCTTCAGTAGCGCGGTCGAGCGCGGCATTGAAGGCGGTGATGACATCCGGCGAGATGGCGTTGACCTTGCCGTTGTTCAGGGTCAGGGTGGCGATGCCGTCTTCGGCGTGGTAGGTAATCAGCTCGCTCATGGCAGAGTCCTTTTGTTGGCGTGGCGACGACGTTACCCAGCGCCAGAGGCCAGGTAAAGCAGCAAGGCTGACTGGTTGGTCAGCGTTCACCGGGGCTCAAATGCAAATACATGAAAAAACTGAAAAAAATGCTTGCCAAAGGAAAGCGCTTTCACTAAATTAGCGCACCTCGACGGGCCGCAAGGCTTGAAGAGAAACGGTGAAGTGTCCGAGTGGTCGAAGGAGCACGCCTGGAAAGTGTGTATACGAGAAATCGTATCAAGGGTTCAAATCCCTTCTTCACCGCCACATTCTGCGAAGAGCCCCCGCGCTGATAAAGCCGGGGGCTTTTTGCATTTCGGGCCTTCGAGGGCTGCAGTGCAGCCCATCGCGACACAGCGCAGAAGCTCGCCGTAGCCTGGATCAGTCCACCCCGACAAATCCCCCGGTCTGGTGATGCCACAGCCGGGCATACAACCCCTGTTGCTCCAGCAGCTCACTGTGGCTGCCACTCTCGACAATCCGTCCTTTGTCCAGCACCACCAGCCGGTCCATCCGCGCAATGGTCGACAGCCGGTGGGCAATGGCGATCACCGTCTTGCCCTGCATCAGCGTCTCCAGGCTCTCCTGGATGGCGGCCTCCACCTCCGAGTCCAGCGCCGAAGTGGCTTCGTCCATGATCAGGATTGGCGCGTTCTTCAGCAGTACCCGGGCAATGGCGATGCGCTGGCGCTGGCCACCCGACAGTTTCACCCCGCGCTCACCCACGTGGGCATCGAAGCCGGTGCGCCCCTGGGCGTCCGACAGCTGCGGGATAAACTCGTCGGCGCGGGCGCGGCGCACGGCTTCGAGCAACTCCGCCTCGCTGGCGCCGGGGCGGCCATACAGCAGGTTGTCGCGGATCGAGCGATGTAGCAGCGAGGTGTCCTGGGTGATCATGCCGATTTGTGCGCGCAGGCTGGCCTGGCTCACCTCGGCAATGTCCTGGCCATCGATAAGAATGCGCCCACCCTGCACGTCGTACAGGCGCAGCAGCAGGTTGACCAGGGTTGACTTGCCCGCGCCGGACGGGCCGATCAAACCGATTTTTTCGCCCGGGCGGATGTTCAGGTCGAGCCCTTCGATCACGTTGGCAGCCTTGCCGTAGTGGAAGTCCACGTCATCGAACCGCACCGCGCCACGGCTCACCTTCAGCGCTGGCGCATTGGGCTGGTCGATGACGGTGACGGGCTGGGCGATGGTCTGCAGGCCGTCCTGGACCATGCCGATGTTCTCGAAGATGCCGTTCACCACCCACATGATCCAGCCCGACATGTTGACGATGCGGATCACCAGGCCGGTGGCCAGGGCGATGGCGCCGACGGTAATCAGCGACTGGCTCCACAGCCACAGCGCCAGGCCCGTGGTGGTGACCACCAGCAGGCCGTTGAGGCTGGTGATAACCACGTCCATGCTGGTGACCACGCGCGCCGCCAGTTGGGTTTTCTCGGTCTGTTCGCTGATCGCTTCGCGCGCGTATTGCTGCTCGTAGTCGGTGTGGGCGAACAGCTTCAGCGTGGCGATGTTGGTGTAGCCGTCGACGATCCGCCCCATCAGCTTGGAGCGGGCGTCGGAAGAGATCACCGAACGCTCCTTCACCCTTGGCACGAAGTAGAAGAGCGCGGCGATGTAGCCGACGATCCACAGCAGCAGCGGCAGCATCAGGCGCCAGTCGGCCTCGGCGAACAGCACCAGCGAGGTAATGGCGTAGATCAGCACATGCCATAACGCGTCCACCGCTTGCACGGCAGAGTCGCGCAGCGAGTTGCCGGTCTGCATGATGCGCTGGGCGATGCGCCCGGCAAAGTCGCTCTGGAAGAAGTTCAGACTCTGCTTGAGCACGTAGGTGTGGTTTTGCCAGCGGATTAGGCTGGTCATGCCGGGGTTGATGGTCTGGTGCACCAGCAGGTCGTGCAGGCCGAAGAACACCGGGCGCAGCAGCAGGATCACCACCAGCATCCAGATCAGCTCGCCACGGTGCTCACTGAAGAAGTTGGCATTGGGCGTGCCCTGAGCCAGGTCGATGATGCGGCTGAGGTAGCTGAACATGGCCACCTCGATCAGCGAGGCGAACAGGCCGACCACCAGCAGGGCAAGAAAACTGGGCCATACCTGGCGCAGGTAATACAGGTAGAACGGCCCCACGGTGGTCGGCGGCGATTCACTGGGTGCTTCGCGGAAAATATCGATCAGTTGTTCGAAACGGCGGTACAGCATGGGTAACGACACTCCTGTTCCATCCTGCCCTCAGGCGGTTCACGTCCCTGTGAAGCCTGCGGTCAGTCGATGCGTTTGGCCGACTTGATGTAGACCGGGTCGGCCGGTACATCACGCATGCCTTTCTTGATGGTGGTCGGCGAGTTGACGATCTGGTCGACCACCTCCATGCCCTTGGTCACCTTGCCGAACACGGCATAGCCACGGTCACGCCCGGGGTTGAGGAAGTCGTTGTCGGCCACGTTGATGAAGAACTGACTGGTGGCCGAGTTCGGGTCCGAGGTGCGCGCCATCGACAGGGTGCCGCGGGTGTTCAGCAGGCCGTTGCTGGCTTCGTTCTTGATTGGGTCGTTGGTGTTTTTTTGCACCATCTGGTCAGTGAAGCCACCGCCCTGGACCATGAAACCTGGGATCACACGATGGAAAATGGTGTTGTTGTAGAAGCCGCTGTCAACGTACTGCAGGAAGTTCTTGGTACTGACCGGCGCCTTCTCGGCGTTCAGCTCGATTTCGACCTGGCCGAAGCTGGTGTCCAGCAGAACGTGCGGGGTCTTTTCGGAGGCTATGACGCTGGTGGCGAAGGCGACCGAGCAGGCGGTGAGCAGGAGTTTTTTCAGCATGGGCTCAAAGATCCTTGAGAGGTGGAAGCGGCTGCAAGGAACTGCAGCAGGGTCTGGTTGAAGACCTCGGGTTGATCGAGGGGCGTAGCGTGCCGGGAATCGTCGACGACGACCAGCCTGGCGTTGGGCATCAGCGCGACGTAGCGTTGTTTCAGTTGTATCGGGGTGTAATCGTGGTCGGCGGCAATGATCAGGGTAGGACAGTGGATCTGCCCGATGCGTTCCTGCACGCCCCAGTCGACGATGGCGTCGAAGCTCTTGAGGTAGGCGCGTTTGTCGTTACGGGCCCAGCGTTGGGCCATCTTCTGTCGCAGTTCGGCTTGATGGGGTTTGGGGAACAGGCGTTCAGCCAGGCCCTTGCCGACGGTTTCGACACTGAGCAGCCGCGCCAGGCCCCAGCGCTTTAGCCACCATATCCAGTCACTGCGGGTGCGGCGCTTGACCTCGGGGGCGCTGTTGACAATGCACAGGCTGCGCAACCATTGCGGGTGATCGACGGCAAACTGGAAGCCGACCATGCCGCCCATGGACAGGCCGACGAAGTGTACGGGGCCTGTGTGCAGGTGTTCGAGCAGGGCAAGCAGGTCGGCACTGAAGGTGGCGATCTGGTAGCCGTCGCGGGGTTTGTCGGAGCGGCCGTGGCCGCGAATGTCCATGAGGATCACCCGGTAGTGGTGGCTGAGTGCCGGCACCTGCAGTTCCCAGTCCTGGCAACTGGAGCCCAGGCCGTGCAGCAGTACCAGTGGTTCGCCCTGGCCATATTCCTCGTAATGCAGTGCGCATCCTTCGTGTTCGAAATAGGCCATGGGCGCGGTCCTTTCAAGCTTGTGGGGGGGCTGCGAAGGGCACGTCCAGTGGTGCGGTGTCGAAATTGCGCAGCAGGTCGATGAGAATCTGCGTGGCCGGGCCCAGGGTCTTCTCTTTGCTCGAATAAAGGTAGAACAGTGGGTGGCGGCTGCCACCCTGGTCCAGCTGCAGCGGTTTGAGCACGCCTTCACGCAGCTCGCGCTCGATCATGTGCCGGGGCAGCCAGGCAAAACCCAGGCCGCTGCTGACGAAGGTGGCGGCGGTGCCCAGGCTGCCGACGGTCCAGCGCTGCTCAGCACCCAGCCAGCCGACGTCGCGTGGCTGCGCGCGGCCGGAGTCGCGGATCACCACCTGCAACTGGCTTTCCAGGTCCTGGAAGGTGAGTTCACGGCCCAGGCGGTGCAGGCTGTGCTCAGGGTGGGCGACGGCGACGAACTCCACTGCACTCAGTTCGGCGCCCAGGTAGCCGCCGATGCTGTAGCTGCTGATGGCCAGGTCGGCGATGCCTTCATGCATGACTTCTTCCACGCCAGACAGCACTTCTTCACGCAGGCGCACCCGGCAGCCACGGCTTTGCGGCATGAACGCGGCCAGGGCACGTACCAGGCGGGCGCTGGGGTAGGCGGCATCGACCACCAGACGTACCTCGGCTTCCCAGCCTTGTTCCATGTGGTGGGCGAGGTCCTCCAGCTGGCTGGCCTGCTTCACCAGGTGGCGCGAGCGGCGCAGTAGCACGTTGCCGGCGTCCGTCAGCACCGCCTTGCGGCCGTCGATACGCAGCAGTGGCACGCCCAGTTGCTCTTGCATGCGGGCCACGGTGTAGCTGACCGAGGACTGCGAGCGATGCAGTGCCTCGGCGGCCTGGGCAAACCCGCCGTGATCGACCACTGCCTGCAGGGTTCGCCACTGGTCAAGGGTTACGCGCGGCGCTTTCATCTTTCGCTCCTGTTGTCCTAAGCTGCGCTCTTTCAAGGAGAGCGGCCCATGAAGAAATATTGTGCGGCAATACTGATGTGCCTGCCCCTCGGGGCCATGGCCTACCCCATCGATGTGGAGAAGGAACTGACCGGGGTAAAGCTGGACTACACCGCCTATGACACGGCCTACGACATTGGTGCCATTACCCTCAACAACTATGGGCAGGTACCGGCGGCCTGCAAGGTGACCTTCCGCAATGGCCCGGAAGCACCCAGGGTACGCCGGGTGAACGTACCGGCGGGTAAAAGCGTCGATGTCACCGCCAAATTCAACCGGCAGATCATCAAGCTGCGGATTGCCTTGAACTGCAGTGCCGAATAAACTGATTAATCGATAGATTGAACCCATTTTTTACGCTTTTTTATCGATAGGTCAAGCCTTAATCTCACCTCCATCGAATCGCACCCCTTTTTGCCGATGGAGGCACCCCATGTCCCGCGTACTGATCATCGAAAGCAGCGCCCGCCAGCAGGATTCCGTTTCCCGTCAGCTGACCCGTGATTTCATCCAGCAATGGCAGGCTGCCCACCCGGCCGATCAGATCACGGTGCGCGACCTGGCGGTGAGCCCGGTACCGCACCTGGACGCCAACCTGCTGGGTGGCTGGATGAAGCCCGAAGAGCAGCGCAGTGCCGCCGAACTGGAGGCCCTGGCCCGTTCCAACGAACTGACTGATGAATTGCTGGCAGCGGACGTGCTGGTAATGGCCGCGCCGATGTACAACTTCACCATCCCCAGCACCCTCAAGGCCTGGCTGGACCATGTACTGCGTGCCGGCATCACCTTCAAGTACACCCCGACTGGCCCGCAAGGCCTGCTGACCGGCAAGCGCGCCATCGTGCTGACGGCCCGTGGTGGCATCCATGCCGGCGCCAGCAGCGACCACCAGGAACCGTATCTGCGCCAGGTGATGGCCTTCATCGGCATTCACGATGTCGACTTCATCCATGCCGAAGGCCTGAACATGAGCGGCGAGTTCCATGAGAAGGGCGTCAACCAGGCCAAGGCCAAACTGGCGGCCGTGGCCTGAGGTTCAACGAATTCCCAACCCTGACACCTGTTTGTTGCTCCTTTGGGTGTACCTGCCCGGCCATCAGCGCCGGGCTTTTTTATGATTGATTTGAGCCTTGTAGTGCTTGTCAGATCGAGCGCCGCCCGCGCGGCGCATCGCGAGCTGCGCTCGCTCCTACGTTTGTTTCAAGCCAGTAACGCCTGTGACAGGCGCGCGCGACCGCCTGGTTTTTACGACGCAATATTGCGCCATGCGCCAAGGCGTACGCGCGCAAATCCCACAGGAAAAATTGGCCCGAAACAAACGTAGGAGCGAGCGCAGCTCGCGATGCGCCGCGCGGGCGGCGCTCGATTGACGCCCCAATAAAAAAACCACGACAGGCGCCTGGATGGTTGAACTCATTTACCGCAACCCGCTAAGGTCGCGGCCTTGATTCACAAGAGGCAACCATGGGCTACCTGATAATCGTCGCGCTGATCCAGGCGTTTTCCTTCAGCCTGATCGGCGAGTACTTGGCCGGGCACGTCGACAGCTACTTCGCCGTGCTCGCACGGGTGCTGCTGGCAGGCCTGGTGTTCCTGCCTTTGACCCGCTGGCGCCAGGTCGAGCCGCGCTTCATGCGCTCGATGCTGCTGATCGGTGCGCTGCAATACGGCATCACCTACGTCTGCCTGTACCTGAGTTTTCGCGTGCTCACCGTGCCGGAGGTGCTGCTGTTCACCATCCTCACGCCGCTGCATGTGACGCTGATCGAAGACGCCATGAACCGGCGCTTCAACCCCTGGGCGCTGTTGGCCGCGCTGGTTGCCGTGGCCGGTGCGGCGGTGATCCGCTTCGACAGCATCAGCGGTGAGTTCTTCATCGGCTTCCTGCTGCTGCAACTGGCCAACTTCACCTATGCCGCTGGCCAGGTGCTGTACCGTCACCTGGTCGCACGCCACCCCAGCGACCTGCCGCATTACGCGCGCTTCGGCTACTTCTACCTGGGCGCCTTGCTGGTGGTGTTGCCGGCCTTCCTTCTGTTTGGCAACGCCCAGCACCTGCCGAGCACCGATGTGCAATGGCTGGTGCTGCTGTTCCTGGGCCTGTGCCCGACGGCGCTGGGCCTGTACTGGTGGAACAAGGGCGCGTGCCTGGTGTCTGGCGGTACGTTGGCGGTGATGAATAACCTGCATGTACCGGTAGGGCTGCTGCTGAACCTGTTGATCTGGAACCAGCACGAGCCGCTGGGGCGGCTGTTCATCGGCGGCGGAATCATCCTGGCGTCGGTGTGGTTGAGCCGTCTGGGGGGGCGGACCCAGGCACCGCTGGCCGGCAAGGCCTGATATGCACACCATCTTCGTCATTGTTGCGCCGATCTTCGCGCTGATCCTGGTCGGCTACCTGTGCCGCAAGACCAACAAGCTGGGCGACAAGGCCGCTGCCGAAATCAACAAGATGGTGGTCTGGCTGTGCCTGCCGGCGTTGCTGTTCAAGGTCACCGCCACCGCCACCTGGAGCGAGATCTGGCACCCTGGGTTCATCGTGGCTTTTGGTGCAGGTGCCCTGGCCATGTTCGTGATCACGCTGGCGTGGCGGCTGTACAGCGGCCATGGCCTGGTGGCGTCCAGCATCGATGGGCTCAGTGCGGGGTATGCCAACACCGGCTACATTGGCATCCCGTTGTGCCTGTTGCTGTTCGGTCAGGCGGGCTTGCAGCCGGCGCTGATCTCGTCGTTGATCGTGGTGTGCCTGGTGTTTGCCATTTCACTGACGCTGATCGAGATCGGTTTGCAGGGAGAGCGGCATGTTGGTCGTGCCATTGTGGTGGTGGGCAAGGCGCTGGCGAAGAACCCGTTGGTGATCTCGCCATTGGCCGGGGCAGGCTGGGCCATGACGGGCTTGGGGCTGGCCGAGCCGGTGATGCATTTTCTCGACATGCTGGCGTTGGCCACCACCCCCTGCGCCTTGATCTCGCTGGGTGCATTCCTGGCGGAAAAACGCACCGGGGCGCAGGCCAGTCCGTGGCCTCTTGTGGGGTTGAAGCTGGTAGGGCAGCCAGCGCTGACCTGGGTGCTGGCGTACAAGGTGTTCAGCCTGCCGAGCATGTGGGCAGCTTCGGCGGTGTTGCTGGCGGCGCTGCCGACCGGGACCGGGCCGTTCATGCTGGCGGAGTACTACAACCGCGAGGCGGGGCTGATATCGCGGACGATCCTGCTGTCGACCGTGGCTTCGCTGGTGACCTTGACCGGGTTGTTGTACCTGTTGGGGTACGCGGGGTAGCGGCCGGCCTCTTCCACAAGTACTGCACATGGCTTGCCTGCGATGGGCTGCAAAGCAGCCCCGGCAATCTCAAGCCTCGCTCATCTCTTCCAGGCGACGCGGCGCAGGCTCATGTCTCACGCGCCCGCTCAACCCCACCCGCATGTCATTGCCACTCGGCTGCTGATAAAGGCTCAACCCGAACTCCGGCAACACCGCCAGCAGGTAGTCGAAAATATCCCCCTGAATCCGCTCGTAGTCCGCCCACACCGTGGTGGTGGTAAAGCAGTAGATCTCCAGCGGCACACCTTCGGCGGTGGTCTGCATCTGCCGCACCATGCAGGTCATGTTCGGGTGCACGTTGGGGTGGTTCTTCAGGTAGGCCAGGGCAAAGGCGCGGAAGGTGCCGATGTTGGTCAGTTTGCGACGGTTGGCCGCCAGCTCCGCCACGGGCCCCAGGGCCTCGTTCCAGTTTTGCAGCTCCTGGCGCTTGCCCGCCAGGTAGTCGCCCAGCAGTTGCACCTGGCTCAGGCGCTGTTCCTCTTCGCGGGTGAGGAAGCGTACCCCAGCCGCATCGATGAACAGGCTGCGCTTGATCCGCCGGCCGCCGGATTGCTGCATGCCGCGGTAGTTGCGGAACGACTCGCTCATCAGGCGCCAGGTGGGGATGGAGACGATGGTCTTGTCGAAGTTCTGTACCTTGACGGTGTGAAGGGTGATGTCCACCACATCGCCGTCGGCACCCACCTGCGGCATTTCGATCCAGTCGCCCACATGCAGCATGTCGTTGCTGGTCAGCTGCACGCTGGCGACAAACGACAGCAGGGTGTCCTTGTACACCAACAGCAGCACCGCCGACATGGCACCCAGGCCAGACAGCAGCAACAGCGGCGAGCGGTCGATCAGGGTGGCGATGATGACGATGGCGGCGAAAATCCACAGCATCATCTTGGCCAGCTGCACGTAGCCCTTGATCGAGCGGGTGCGGGCGTGCTCGGTGCGGGCGTAGATGTCGAGCAGGGCATCCAGCAGGCACGACAGTGCCATGGTCATGAACAGCAGGGTGAAGGCCAGGGCGACATTGCCGAGGAAGTGCTGGGCCGTGTCGGACAGTTCCGGCACCAGTTTCAGGCCAAACTGCAGGACCAGCGACGGCGTGGTCTGCGCCAGGCGGTGAAGGACCTTGTTGTGGCGCAGGTCGTCCAGCCACTTCAGTGCCGGTTGGCGAGAGAGCAGGCGGGCGCTGTGCAGTACCAGAAAGCGCGCCAGCCGGCCGATCACCAGGGAAATCAGCAGCAGCACCGCCAGGCCGATGGCCGCGTGCAGCATGGGATGTTGGTCGAGGGTGCCCCACAGGTCGAGGGAGTCACGCCAGATTCGTTGGATATCCATGGGCTTGGGTACAGTCTTGTTACGAAACGAAGTGCCATTAGAGCGCGGATGGCGGCAAAGTTGCCAAAAGAAATTCGGCTAAGCCGGCAGAAAACGTTACCCTATGCAACTGAATTTCCCGCACTTGCCCGAGGTTACCTCCGTGTTCTCCCAATTCGCCCTGCATGAACGCCTGCTTAAAGCCGTGGCCGAGCTTAAATTTGTCGAGCCAACCCCGGTGCAGGCCGCGGCCATCCCCCTGGCCCTGCAAGGGCGTGACCTGCGCGTGACTGCGCAGACCGGTAGCGGTAAAACGGCTGCCTTCGTGCTGCCGCTGCTCAACCGCCTGGTCGACCTGAAAGGTGGACGGGTAGAGATCCGCTCGCTGATCCTGCTGCCGACCCGCGAGCTGGCCCAGCAGACCCTCAAGCAAGTGCAGCTGTTCTCGCAGTTCACCTACATCAAGGCGGGCCTGGTCACTGGCGGTGAAGACTTCAAGGAACAAGCCGCCATGCTGCGCAAGGTGCCGGATGTGCTGATCGGCACCCCGGGCCGCCTGCTCGAGCATCTCAATGCCGGCAACCTCGATTTGTCCCACGTGCAAGTGATGATCCTCGACGAAGCCGACCGCATGCTCGACATGGGCTTCGCCGAAGACATGGAGCGCCTGTGCAAGGAGTGCGAGAACCGCGAGCAAACCCTGCTGTTCTCGGCCACCACCGGTGGCGCGGCCCTGCGCGACATCATCGGCAAGGTGCTGAAAGACCCTGAGCACCTGATGCTCAACAGCGTGTCTCAGCTGGCCGAAGGCACCCGCCAGCAAATCATCACCGCCGACCACGACCAGCACAAAGAAGCAATCGTGCAGTGGCTGTTGGCCAACGAAACCTTCGACAAGGCGATCATCTTCACCAACACCCGCGCGCTGGCTGACCGCATCTACGGCCACCTGGTAGCCAAGGACGTGAAGGCCTTCGTGCTGCACGGCGAAAAGGACCAGAAGGACCGCAAGCTGGCCATCGAGCGCTTCAAGCAGGGCAGCTCCAAGGTGCTGGTGGCTACCGACGTGGCGGCCCGTGGCCTGGACATCGACGGCCTGGATCTGGTGATCAACTTCGACATGCCACGCAGTGGTGACGAGTACGTGCACCGCGTGGGCCGTACCGGCCGTGCCGGTGGCGAAGGCCTGGCGATCTCGCTGATCACCCACAACGACTGGAACCTGATGTCGAGCATCGAGCGCTACCTCAAGCAGCAGTTCGAGCGCCGGGTGATCAAGGAAGTGAAGGGTACCTACAGCGGGCCGAAGAAGGTCAAGGCTTCGGGCAAGGCGGCTGGCAGCAAGAAGAAAAAGGTCGAGAAGAAGTCGGGCGACAAGAAAACTGCCGCCAAGCGCAAGCCGACCGCCAAACCGAAGACCAATGCACCGCTGGCCAGCGCTGATGGCCTGGCGCCGCTGAAAAAGCGCAAGCCGGCTGCTGAGTAACACCACGTAGTTGTGTTGGCTTTTTCGCGGGCACGCCCGCGAAGAGGCCAGTACAGGCGACAACTACTCAGCCTTCTGCTCCGCCGTTTTCAATTCCTTGATCCGCTGGTCGATCAGCTGACACTTGTCGGGCAAGTCATTGCTCGCCGTCTCCAGATCCATCCCCTGAAGCTCGTCATTGATCTCCTTGGCCTTCTGCGGGTTCTGCTCGGTCAACTGGGTAACCAGCCCGGCCAGCTCTTCACGTTTCTGCGTGGCTTCTTCCGGTGTGCAGGCCCAGGCGGGCAGGGCGCAGGACAGGGCGATGGCGCAAGTAAAGGGCAGTAGCGGTTTCATCCTTTTACCTCCAGCGGTGGTTATGCGCGGTGGAGGGTAATAGGCCCAGGCAAGTTCAGCGATTACGACCGATGGCAATGACGGTCAGTCAGCCGGCGAGGGGGGGGGCGCGCCGTCATATCTATTCCATTTTCCGGAACGTCACCACCCACTTTCCGGTCCCAACCTGTGTACCCCTTCTGTCCACAGCTGGAGCCCATCACCATGAGCATCCCCTACGACTGGGACCTGATCGAGCGTTTGTTGCACGAGGTGCAGAACGGCGCTGGTCACAGCTTTACCCCACGCCCCTATGCCGAGCAGCACGCTGCAGCGCTGGCTGCCAAGGGTGAGCCGGTGGGAGACCTGGACCTGCTTAAAAACCTTGCCTGTGAGTACGAGAAGCTGCTGTTCAAGCGTGGATTCATCGAAAGTCGGCCTGAAGAAGAGGGCGGCAATGGCGAAAACTTCGTGCTGACCGAGCGCGGTTTGCGCCTGATGAGCCTGATCGACAGCAGCATCCCCGGCTTCGAGCACCCGCGTCAGGTGCTGGACGAGCAGGCGGATGCGCTGGATGAAGCCACCTTCGAACAGGTGTCAGCGAAGGCGCAGATTGCTTGAGGTCGTTTTGAGGCTGGCAACGGTGGGCATGGAAACCCGATAATCGGTAACTTCTGAATACTGCCGAGCCTTTGCCCATGCCTACGATCACCCCAGAGGCCCGCTCATGAGCGCGGTCCGCAAGAACCCTGACGCGTTCGCTTTCCAGGTGATGCTGGGGCTGTGCCTGATCTGGGGTTGCCAGCAGGTGCTGATCAAAACCGCCGCCGTGGATATCGCCCCGGTGATGCAAGCGGCCCTGCGCAATGGCATCGCAGCCATATTGGTAGGCCTGATGTTGTGCTGGCGTGGTGGCTGGGAGCAAGTCGGCAATACATGGCGCGCCGGAGTGGTGGCAGGTGGGTTGTTTGGCCTTGAATTCCTGTTCATTGCCGAGGGGCTGAAGCTGACGTCGGCGGCCCACATGTCGGTGTTCCTCTATACCGCACCGGTGTTTACCGCGCTGGGCCTGCATTTCAGGTTACCCAGCGAGCGCCTGAGGTTGTTGCAGTGGCTGGGGATTCTGCTGGCATTTAGTGGCATTGCCATGGCGTTTGCCGGTGGCATGTCGTTCGAGGAGATGGATGGCCGCATGCTGCTGGGTGATGCCTTCGGTGTCATCGCCGGCCTGGCCTGGGGCGCGACCACGGTGGTGGTGCGCTGCTCACGACTGTCGGAGGCGCCGGCGACCTTGACCTTGTTCTATCAGCTGGCGGTGGGTTTTGTCGGGCTGTTGCTGATTGCCTTGCTCAGCGCGCAGATCGGCGCCGTCTCGCTGACGCCATTGGCCATGGGCAGTGTGCTGTTCCAGGGGATTGTGGTGTCGTTCGTCAGCTACCTGACCTGGTTCTGGTTGCTGCGCAAATACCTGGCATCAAACCTCGCTGTGTTTTCGTTCATCACCCCGCTGTTCGGGGTGACCTTTGGTGTACTGCTGCTGGATGAGCCGCTGAGCGTCAACTTTGTGATTGGCGCGTTGATGGTGCTGCTGGGGGTGATTCTGGTAAGTGCCGAGCCTTGGGTGAAGAAGCAGCTACGGCGGTATGTCGGTTAAAGGTTTGCTGGGCAGGCGCGCCCGGCCCGCTCGCTGCGTGCCAACCGCACCAACCCTCCGGCCACCACCAACCCGCCCGCCGCCGCCATCAGTGCCGGCTGCAGCCCGCCGCTGTACTGGATGCTGAGTGCTGCCAGCAATGGGCCACTCAGTTGCCCCAGGGCAAAGCATGCGGTCAATAGCCCGGCATTGCGTTGCGTGGCATGGGGTGCCAGCTCTCGCGAGCGTTGCATCACCAGTTGCATGCAGGCCAGGAACGGCCCGCCACATAGCACCACGCCCAGCGCCAGCCCGATGCCTCCGCCCAACAGGCAGGCCAGCACGCCGACCCCTTGCAGCCACAGCGTGGCGGTCAGCCAGGTTGAGGTGCGGCCGCCACGGCGCAGGCTTACTAGCAGCACGCCCAAGGCCGCCGCAAGGCCAAACGCCGGCCAGAACAGGTCGGCCTGCCACTGCCCCTGGAACTGTTGGTTGGCCATTTGCGACAGGAAGGTGGCCGGCAAGATGTAACCCACGCCGTACAGCGCATACACCAGCCCCAGGCGGCCAATACCGACGCTGCGGGTAGGGCCTTGGTGCACTGGCGATGCGGCTGGCGCCGCTTGCAGGGCGCGTGGCAGCCATGGCCGCACGGCCAGCAACATCATCAGCGCAGCCACGGCATAGATCAGCCACAGGGCGGCCGAGCCCAGCCCCAGCACATGCGCCACCAAGGCCAGCAGCCCGGTCACGGCAATGCCCAGGCCCGGCCCGGCGAACACCAGGGCGCCTTGGCGCTGGCGGTTGTGTGCATTGGCCACGCGCTGGCTGAGGCTGGTGATCATCACCAGCACCCAGGCACTGGCCACACCGGTACCAAAGCGCAGCAGCAGGTGGCTCCACAACCCATCAGCGGCCCACGAAGCCAGGGTCAGCAGCACGCACAGCCACAGCCCTCCCTGCAGGCGTAGGCGAACCTGGCCGGGTGAGCGGGCGAACATGGCATCTACCGCGCCAATGAAATAGCCCAGGTAGTTGGCTGCCGCGACCAGCCCGGCAACCGCCAGGTCGAACTGGCCTTCGGCGATCAGTTGCGGCAATTGTGGCGTGAGGGCGAAACGGCCGATGCCCATGGCCATCATCAGCGCCACGGCGCTGGCCAGCAGTTGGATAAGTGGCGACATGACAAGTCTCCTGCACAGATGTAAGCGATAGCCGGCAGGTTAGGGCGGTTTCTTTTTCAATAAAATTGAATAATGATGATCAAGTTGTTCTGTTTTGGAGAATGCTGTGGAATTCAGCCAACTGCGTATCTTCCAGGCCGTGGCCGAGGAAGGCTCGGTCACCCGTGCCGCAGAGCGCCTGCATCGGGTGCCGTCAAACCTGTCGACGCGCCTGCGCCAACTGGAAGAGCAATTGGGGGTCGAGCTGTTCCTACGTGAACGTCAGCGCCTGCAGCTGTCGCCGGCGGGCAAGGTGCTGCTGGACTACGCACACCGCATGTCGGCCTTGCGCGACGAGGCGCTGGCTGCCGTGCGGGGCGGCCAACCGGCCGGGGATTTTGTGCTGGGGACCATGTACAGCACGGCGGCAACCCATTTGCCGGCGTTGCTGGCGCGCTATCACCAGGCCTACCCGGCGGTGAACCTGCAGGTGCGCGCTGCCCCTAGCGGCGAGCTGCTAGAAGGCTTGCTCAGCCACCGCCTGGATGCTGCCCTGGTGGATGGGCCGCTGAACCTGGCGGGGCTGGATGGCGTACCGTTGTGTGACGAGCATCTGGTGCTGATCACCAGCCCGGAGCACCCGGCAGTGCATACCGCCAAGGATGTGGCAGGGAAGGCAGTGTTCACGTTCCGCCAGGGCTGCTCGTACCGCATGCGCCTGGAGGCCTGGTATGCCCATGCGCATACCCCGATGGGCCGGGTCATGGAGATCGAGTCTTACCAGAGCATGTTGGCCTGCGTGATTGCCGGCGCTGGCGTGGCGATGATGGCCCAGTCGATGCTCGACAGCTTGCCTGGGCGCGACCGGGTAAGGGTGCACCGCCTGCAGGCGCCGTTCGATCAGGCGGTTACCTGGCTGATGTGGCGCCAGGGTATGCGCGGTGCCAATTTGCAGGCGTGGATCGACCTGCAACAAAGCGAAACGATTAACCAGTCGTCGGAAGGCGCCGTTACGGCTTGATCCGCGTCAAAATGGCCCTTATCTGTAAGAGCAGAGGCATGCGTAATACAGGACATCGGGCTATGATCTGTATGAAACATCGCAGGATTGATTTGCCGTGAGGCTGACCCGTCAAGGGGGCATTATGAATAAACCACTGTCCAACTGGCTCCACGACCTGGCGGTTGCCTTGGGGCTGATTCCACCACCCTTGCAGCCGGTGCCGATCCCGACTGATGAAGAGCAGCGCAAGCGCCAGCCGCGTCGTCGCTGATAAAAAAAGCAAAGGCCGCTGCATCCGGTTGGATGCAGCGGCCTTGTTGTATCTGTCAGGGTCTATCAGGCCAGCTTCACCGCTGTCACCGACTTACGCGACATCAGGCTAACCACCACAAAGCTCACCAGGCCAACAGCCAGGCTGTAGTAGATCGGCGTATTGGCCTCCAGCCCGTCCTTGAACATGAACAGCAGCGCGGTGGCAAAGCCCAGCGACATGCTGGCAATGGCGCCGGCGGTGGTCGCACGCTTCCAGAAGATCGCCCCGATCAGCGGGATCAGCATGCCACCGACCAGCAGGTTGTAGGCCAGGGTCAGTGCGTTGATCACGTCGTTCACCATCAGCGCGATACCCAGTACCACCAGGCCGGTGAGCAGGGTGAACAGGCGGCTGACACCAAGGCTCGACTGCTTGCCGCCACGCAGCTTGGGCAGCAGGTCTTCGGTCACGGTCGTCGAGGCCGCCAGCAGACCGGCACTGGCGGTGGACATCATGGCTGCCAGCGCTGCCGCCATCAGCAGGCCACGGATGCCATCGGGCAGGGTGGTCTTGATCATTTCGGCGAACGCATTGTTCGGGTTGGCCAGGTCGGGCATCAGCACATGTGCAGCCATGCCGATCGCGGCGCAGGCCAGGCCGTACAGCACGCAGTACACACCGGCGGTGGTACCGGCACGCTGGCAGACTTTCTCGTCACGGGCGGTGAACACCCGCTGCCAGATGTCCTGGCCGATGAGAATGCCGAAGAAGTAGATCAGGAAGTAGGTGATGATGGTGTCCCAGCCAATGGTGGTCAGCTGGAAGCTGGCCGCCGGCAGCTTGGCCACCAGGGTATCCCAGCCACCGGCCTTGTACAGGCACACTGGCAGCAGGATGAACATCAGGCCGACGGTTTTGATCACGAACTGCACGATGTCGGTCAGGGTCAGCGACCACATGCCGCCAATGGTGGAGTACAGCACCACTACACCGCCGCCGAGCATCAGCGAGGCCCAGAATGGCAGGTCCAGCAGCACTTGCAGTACGGTGGCCATGGCCAGGGTAGAGGTCACGCCGATCATCAGCGCGTAAGCCAGCATGATCACGGCGCTGGCCTGGCGAGCGGTCGGGTTGTAGCGCTGCTCCAGCACCTGAGTCACGGTGAAGATGCGCAGGCGCAGCAACGGTTTGGCGAGGAACAGGTTGATGGCGATGATGCCCAGGCCCAAGGCTGCACACAGCCAGAAACCGGAAATGCCGTGAACGTAGCCCAGGCGTACGGTGCCAACGGTAGAAGCTCCACCCAGCACGGTCGTGGCCATGGTGCCCATGTACAGGACCGGGCCGAGGTTGCGCCCGGCTACCAGGTAGTCTTCGTGGGTTTTCGCGCGCCGCATGCCATACCAGCCAAGCCCGAGCATGCCGGCGGTATAGATCATTACAACAATGATGTCCAAGGCCATTGGGGGTCTCCCGATTATCTTTATTATGGCGAGATCGACCACGCGGGCGGTTGCACGGCGCCCGGCGGTCTTGTCGTGTTGTTGGCGGGCCTCAGTGGCCCTCCCTCATGGCTCCTGCCGGGGTGTAGCGGTATTAGCGACGCACTACGCCCGGTAGCACGCAGAGCATTTCGAACAGCAGGTTGGCACCGAGCAGCGAGGTGTTGCCGGTGGTGTCGTAAGGCGGGGAGACTTCGACAAGGTCACAGCCGATCAGGTCCAGGCCGTGGCAGCCGCGAATGATCTCCATCGCCTGGATGGTGGTCAAGCCGCCAATTTCCGGGGTGCCGGTGCCAGGCGCCCAGGCCGGGTCGATGCCGTCGATGTCGAACGACAGGTAAACCGGGCCGCCGCCGACTTTTTCCCGCACTTCGGCCATCAGTGGCTCCAGCGACTTGTGCCAGCACTCTTCAGCCTGCACCACACGGAAGCCCTGGCGGCGGCTCCAGTTGAAGTCGTCGGCGGTATAGCCCTGGGCGCGCAGGCCGATCTGCACCACGCGGTCGCAATCGAGCAGGCCTTCTTCCACGGCGCGGCGGAAGGTGGTGCCGTGGGCGATCTTCTCGCCAAACATGTGGTCGTTGACGTCGGCGTGGGCATCAATATGCACCAGGCCGATCTTGCCGTGCTTCTTGTGCAGTGCGCGCAAGATCGGCAGGGTGATGGTGTGGTCGCCACCCAGGGTCATCGGGATGACATTGTGCTCGACGATCTCGTCATACGCTTCTTCGATGATGCGCACGGCGTCCAGCAGGTTGAAGGTGTTGATCGCCACGTCGCCGATGTCGGCCACCGACAGCGAGTCGAACGGTGCGGCACCGGTGGCCATGTTGTACGGGCGGATCATCACCGACTCGGCGCGAATCTGCCGTGGGCCGAAGCGGGTGCCGGAGCGCAGCGAGGTGCCGATGTCCAGCGGCACGCCAATGAAGGCGGCATCCAGGCCTTCGGCGCTTTGCAGGTGGGGGAGACGGAGCATGGTGGCGATGCCGCCGAAACGCGGCATTTCGTTGCCGCCCAGTGGTTGGTGGAGAGTCTTGTCCACGGTGGGCCTCATCAGTCGGTCGATTGTTCTGTTTGTTCGAACCTGTGCCGCCGCGCGCCATTTCATGTGTGGTTTTGCCGGCGGGCAGGGACATTTCGGCCAAGTCTGCTGAAGGTAGTGGCGGGGAAGAATCGCTACCGACAAAAACTTAGTTCAGGAATTTCTGAACTAAAGGCGGGCAGAGCGGTTAGACTGCGCGCAAATACCCCTGCGGAACCGTTGCACCATGGCCTCGACCTTGCCCGACCTGAAACTGCTGCGCATCTTTATCAGCGTGGTGCGCCACCAGGGCTTTGCCAACGCTCAGCGCGAGCTGAACCTTTCAACCTCGGCCATCAGTACGTACATGAGCCAGTTGGAGGGGGCCCTGGGTATCGTGCTGTGTCACCGTGGCCGGGGCGGCTTCAGCCTCACCAGCAAAGGCGAACTGTTCCACCAGGAAACCCTGCGCCTGTTGGCCGAGCTGGACGGCTTCGAGCAGTATGCCGCTGCCCTCAAGGGAGAACTGCGCGGCACCCTCAACCTTGGGGTGATCGACTCCACGGTTGGTGACCGGGCCTTGCCGCTGGCCGAAGCCATTGGCGCCTACAGCCAGGAGCACCCGGCGGTGCACCTGCACCTGTCGGTGTCCAGCCCCTACGAGCTGCAACTGGGTGTGCAGGACAACCGCCTGGACCTGGCCATTGGCGCGTTCTCCTCGCGCATGAGCGGCCTGCTGTACCAGCCGTTGTACCGTGAGCAGCACTGGTTGTACTGCAGCAGCCGTCACCCGCTGTATGCCGAGCGGCGTATCCCTGAACCGGTGGTGACGCAGCAACGCATGGTCGGGCGTGGCTACTGGAGCCAGGCTGAGTTAGCCCGGCATGGTTTCAAGCACAGTGCGGCGACGGTGGAGAGTATGGAGGCGCAGCTGATCCTGATTCTGTCCGGGGCCTATATCGGCTATTTGCCCGAACATTACGCCCAGGCCTGGGTCGACAAGGGCGACTTGCGTGTGCTGTCGCCGTCGACGTTTGGTTACCAGGCCCCGTTTTCGCTCATCATCCGCCGCGGGCGTAGCCGTGAACCCTTGATCCAGACCTTCCGCGACCTGCTGAAAAGCCAGCTCAATGTGGGTTGATGAGCACGTTGTTCATGTATTTCGTCGGGAGGCTCTAATTTCCTGCATGGGGTGGCCGCTAACCTGATAGCGCTCTGCTACATATCAATTTGCGCTGATGATTTTCCCTCATTTCATCCTGCAAGGATCGCCCAAGATGCGCATGAATTTGCCCGTCACTGAGCACGAAAGAACCTTTTCCAGCGATCAACGCCTGATTTCCACCACGGACCTGAACAGCCGCATCACCTACTGCAACGATGCCTTCGTGGCGATCAGCGGCTTCACGTACGACGAGCTGGTCGGCCAACCCCACAACCTGGTGCGCCACCCGGATATGCCGCCGGCGGTATTCGGGCATATGTGGGAGACCATCAAGCAGGGCAAACCGTGGATGGGCGTGGTCAAGAACCGGGCCAAGAACGGGGACTATTACTGGGTCAGCGCCTATGTCACGGCGATCTACGAGCAGGGCCGCATCAGTGGCTACGAGTCGGTGCGCTCGGTGCCCACGCGCGAGCAGATCCGCCGTGCCGAGGCGCTGTATGCCCGCCTGCGCAGCGGCAGGGCTGCCGTGCCATGGGCGGCGCGGCTGGGGCATGGGCTGGGGCACGGCTGGCCGCTGTTTGGTGCGGGCCTGTTGTCGGCGGCTGGCTACCTGTGGCTGCCACCCTATGCAGCACTTGGCGTGCTGATGGCCAGCCTGCTGTTGGCCTGGTACCTGGTCGAGCACCGGCAGAACCAGGCCATCCGCCGCACGCTGGCCGAGCACCCCAAGGCCTTTACCAGCCCGCTGGTGGCGCTGACCTACAGCGACAACCCAGGGCTGCAGGGCCAGCTCGACCTGGCCATCATCAGCGAGGAAGCACGACTGCAAACGGCTTTGACCCGTTTGGTGGATGCAGGCGTCGGGGTGAAGTCGCGGGCGGCGCAGTCGTCCGATTTGTCCGATGCGCAAGCACAAATGCTCGACCGCCAGCGCAGCGAGACCGACCAATCCGCGACGGCCATTGCCCAGATGGCGGCGACCATTCAGGAGGTTACCCACAACGTGCAAAGCACCGCACACGCGGCGGGTGATGCCGACCAGCTGGCACAACAGGGCAGTGAGTTGGCGCTGCAAAGCCTCAAGGCCATGGGCAGCATGAGTGATGCGGTCAATGACATCGGCCAGGCGGTCAACGCTTTGGCCGAGCAAACCCAGTCGATCGGAAGTGTGGTCGATGTGATTACCTCGATTGCCGAGCAGACCAACCTGTTGGCACTGAACGCAGCCATCGAGGCGGCGCGCGCGGGCGAGCAGGGGCGCGGGTTTGCCGTGGTGGCGGATGAAGTACGTTCGCTGGCCCAGCGCACCCGTGCGTCTACCGATGAGATCCACCACATCATTGCCTCGCTGCGTGCAGGTGCCGAGCGTGCGGTGAGCACGGCCAGCCGGGGCGAGCAGATATCGCGGGAGAGCGTGCACAGTGTCGAGGCCGTGCAGGCGGCGTTGAGCGGCATTGCCCAGGCGGTCAGCCGTATCACTGGCATGAGCCAGCAGATGGCGACGGCGTCGGAGCAGCAGAGCCATGTGGCTGAGGACATCAACCAGCAGATCGTGAGGATCGCCCAGTTGTGTGACCAGAGTGCCGGGCAGGCCAGGCAGGGGGCGCAGATCAGTCAGGACTTGGAGCGCATGGCGGAGTATCTGCATAGCCTGGCGGAGCGCTTCAACCGCTGAGGTTGCTGGGCCCGCAAAGCGGGCCCCGTTTCTGTGGCAAACTGTCTCCGCCAAGGAGAACCCCATGCCCAGACCCCGTTGCGAGCGCTGCCAGCGCCCGCTCGACCATTGCCTTTGCCCACTGATCCCCGCACTCGACAGCCGCACCCGCGTCATCCTGCTGCAGCACCCCAGTGAAACCGCCCATGCCCTGAATACCGCACGCCTTGCTGCCCTTGGCCTGAACAATGCCGAGTTGCGGATTGGAGAGGTGTTCGAGGACTTGAGTGAACTGTTGGCGACGCCCGGTTACCGCCCGGCGCTGCTATTCCCGGGTGACGACGCCCAGGTGCTCTCGGCGTATAGCGAAGCCGAAGACCAACCCTTGCTGCTGATCGTGCCCGACGGCACCTGGCGCAAGGCGCGCAAGCTGTTGTACATGAATCCGTTGCTGGAGGGGTTGCCGAGAGTGTCCTTGGGGGCCGTTACGCCTTCACGTTACCGGCTGCGCAAAGCGCCGGAAGTGGGGGCATTGTCGACGATCGAGGCGGTGGTGGGGGCATTGAATACGCTGGAGCAGCCTGTCTGCTTCGATGCACTGCTGGCGCCTTTCGAGGCGTTGATCGAGGGGCAGATCAAGGCGATGGGGATGGAGACGTTTCAGCGTAACCATGGCGCCGAGTGAGGGTTGGGGGCCGCAAAGCGGCCCCCGAATCTCAAATCCGATCAACGCATCTCGGGCAGGCGCGCCTCGGTGCGTACCTCAGTGGTAGCCAGCGCCTCTGGCGGCAGCGAGATATGTTGCTTGGTCAGCAACTCACCCATGGTCGCCAGTACGCGATAACGCGAGAACTCCTCGGTATAACGCACTTCGGTGTAGCGGCGGTCGGCGTTGTACAGCTCGTTTTCACTGTCCAGCACGTCCAGCAGGGTACGCTGGCCCAGGCCGAACTGGTCCTGGTAGGCAGCACGCACGCGCTTGGTGGTCTCGGCGTATTCACGCGCAGTCGGCAGCTGCTTGCTGGCGTTGTTCATGGCGTTCCACGCCAGGCTCAGGTTTTCGGTCAACTCACGCAGGGCGTTGTTGCGGATGTCCAGGGCCTGGTTGATCTTGTGCGCGTCAGACTGCAGGCCGATCTGGTCGTTGACGCGCAGGTGGGCTTGCAGGTTGTTCTTGGCCAGGGTTACCAGCTCGCGGCGCTTGAGCACTTCCAGGTAGACCTCCACGGCACGCAAGGCGACATCCTGGGCAACGGCCTGGGTGTAGTAGGCACGGGAGGTGGAGACTGCCTTGGTACGGCCCACTTCATTCGAGGTGTTGAAGCCGTCGAAGATCATCTGCCGCAGGCGCAGCTCGGACTGGGTGTAGTTGAGGGTTTCCTTGTTGTGGTTACCCTCGGCACGGGTAGTGGCGTTGTCCGAACGCTGGCGGCCATAGCCAGCGACCAAATCCACGGAAGGGTAGTAGCCACCACGCGCAAATTTCACGTCCTCATCGGCCGACAGCTTGCTGTTGCGGTTGGAGCTGACTTGTGGGTGGTAGTCCACGGCGCTCTGGACGGCCTCGGTGATCGACATCGCCTGTACGTTGGCACTCGCCAGGGCCAACAGTAATGCACTGGTGATGGGGTTCAAAACGCGCATGGTACATCTCCCTGATCCTGGAATTGATCCTGCTGCTCGCCAAAAAAATGACGATAATGTTATCGCGTATAGTGTTGCAGGTTTTTAACAACACAGCTAAGTACATTCAACGCGATACATAAGAAGATTTATTCATATAAAATTTGAATATAAGATCGTTTTTCTCTAAAAAAGAGACCGATAAGTACTGAAAGCGAATACGCGTAACGCGTTCCAAGCCAGTGTCTGCAAGGCTTTCGTGCGGTTCCAGAATTATTCTGGATAAAGGAAATATCCGTTAGGCGAAAGTGATATTTGGCGACAAAAAAATGTCACTTTGGCGTGTGCAGGGTTTTCTGTCTGAGGATATACAGGCTGACCAGCACGGCGCTGGTCAGCATGAATGTGCGCGCCCAGAAGAGGGGAACCAGATAGCACGACAGACCAATGCTGGCCCACATCAGGCCGATGGCGTAGACCTTGCCTTTGAGGGGAATGCCTTCACCACTGAGGTAGTCGCGAATCCACGGCCCGAGCTTGGGGTGGTTGACCAGCCAGTGGTGAAAGCGCGGCGAGCTGCGGGCAAAGCAGGCTGCCGCCAATAGCAGGAAGGGGGTGGTGGGCAGTACCGGCAGGAAAATTCCCAACACCCCCAGCGCAACGCTGAGCCAGCCGATGGCCAGCAGCAGGTAGCGCACAGGCAGATTAGTGGTGGCGTGGCTTGAGCAGCGCCGGTTTTTCGTCAGGGGCGTGCAGCAGCAGGAACAGCGCGGTCAGCGCTTCGGGGATCTGTACGATCATGTCGTCCTGCAGGTTGGCGTTGCTGGCGATGTCGGCGAACTCTGGCTGTTCGTCGAACAGGCCCGAGCCGACCATGATCGGCAGCAGCATCTCGCTGACTTCTTCTTCGGCGTTCTCGAACCAGGCTTCTTCACGCAGGAACACGCCTTCCATGAAGCCGATGCACCAGCCGCGCAGGTCGGAATCGTCCGGCTCGTCGGTCAGGTCCAGGTCGCATGGCAGTTCGAATTCGTCGTCGCTGGCCAGCTGGCGGGCGATGAGCGCCTTGAGGGCAACCAGCGTCGCCTCGATTTCGGTGCGCTGGGCATCGCTGCTGTAGTGCGGCTCTTCGGCGAACAGGGCGTCGATCCACTCGCGTTCCGGTACATCCTCGGCGTTGATCGACAGGGCGGTGAGGTAGCCGTGTGCGGCGACATAGTCCAGCGCTTCTTCGTGCAGCTCGTCGGCGTCGAGGAAGGCTTGCAGGCGGGTCAGTTGCTCGGCGAAGGACATTACAGGGCTACCTTGGGGAATAAACGATAACGAATTCTAGCACCTTGCAGCGGCAGCGGGGCAAAGGGAACGTCTATCACCGTGGTGCCCTGCGCGGTGCGGTGCTGCGGTATACTCCACGGTTTTTCATCCAGGGGCAGGGTTTACCGGTCGCCTGGCAAAAACCGCTTACGCTTTTGGCGTGTGCGGGGCGGGTTTTTCGTCCAGCCTGTTTCCAGGATGGTACGGCGATTTGGAGTTGCACATGCTCGAACAGGCTCAGCGCGTTCTCAAGGACATCTTCGGCTACGACAGTTTCCGAGGGCGCCAGGCAGCAATCATCGAATGCGTGGCCAATGGCGGCGATGCCCTGGTGCTGATGCCCACCGGCGGCGGCAAGTCGTTGTGCTTCCAGGTACCGGGGCTGCTGCGCCCGGGCCTGACGGTGGTGGTTTCGCCGCTGATCGCGCTGATGGATGACCAGGTTGCCACCCTTGACGAGCTGGGCGTGCCGGCGGCTGCGTTGAACTCCACGCTGACCCCTGAGCAGCAGCGTGACCTGGCCGGGCGCCTGCGCCGTGGCGAAGTGAAGATGCTGTACCTGGCGCCGGAGCGCCTGGTGCAGCCGCGCATGCTCGACTTCCTGCGTGACCTGGACATTTCGTTGTTTGCCATTGACGAAGCCCACTGCGTCTCGCAATGGGGCCACGACTTCCGCCCCGAGTACCTGCAACTGGGCCAGCTGGCCGAGCTGTTCCCGCATGTGCCGCGTATTGCGCTGACCGCCACCGCCGACATGCGAACCCGCGAGGAAATCGTCCAGCGCCTGCACCTGCAAGGCGCCGAGCGCTTCCTGTCGAGCTTCGACCGGCCCAACATTTTCTACCGCATCGTGCCCAAGGAAGCGCCGCGCAAGCAGCTGATGGCCTTTCTGGGCGAGCGCCGTGGCAACGCAGGTATCGTCTACTGCCTGTCGCGCAAGAAGGTCGACGAAACCGCCGCCTTCCTCTGTGACCAAGGCTTCCCGGCATTGCCGTACCACGCTGGCCTGGCTGCCGAGACGCGCGCGGCCAACCAGCACCGCTTCCTCAACGAGGAAGGGCTGATCATGGTCGCCACCATTGCGTTTGGCATGGGCATCGACAAGCCCAACGTGCGCTTCGTTGCCCACCTCGACCTGCCCAAGTCGCTTGAGGCCTATTACCAGGAAACCGGCCGTGCCGGCCGTGACGGCCTGCCCTCCGATGCCTGGATGGCCTACGGCCTGCAGGACATGGTGATGCTCAAGCAGATGCTGCAGAACTCCGAAGGTGACGATCGCCACAAACGCATCGAGCAGCACAAGCTCGATGCCATGCTGGCGCTCTGCGAGGAAACCCGCTGCCGCCGCCAGTCTCTGTTGGCCTATTTCGACGAAACCCTCGAACAGCCCTGCGGGCATTGCGACAACTGTGTCGACAAGATCCAGACCTGGGACGCCACCGAGCCGGCTCGCCAGGCCCTGTCGGCGGTGTTCCGCACGGGCCAGCGCTATGGCGTCGGCCACCTGGTCGATGTGTTGCTGGGCAAGGACACCGAGAAGGTACGCAATTTCGGCCACGAGAAGCTGTCGGTTTTCGGCGTCGGCAAGGGCCTGGCCGAGGTCGAGTGGCGTTCGCTGTTCCGCCAACTGGTGGCGCGCGGCCTGGTTGATATCGACCTGGAGGGCTATGGTGGCCTGCGCTTGTCCGACAGCTGCCGGCCACTGCTGCGTGGCGAGGTCACCCTGCAATTGCGCCGCGACCTCAAGCCGCAGACCACGGCCAAGGCTTCGTCGTCCAGCGGCGGCAGCCCGGCCAGCCAGCTGGTGCGTGCCGAAGAGCGCGAGCTGTGGGAAGCGCTGCGTACCTTGCGGCGCAAGCTGGCGGAGGAGCACAGCGTGCCCCCCTACGTCATCTTCCCCGACTCGACGTTGCTGGAAATGCTGCGCAGCCGGCCAGTCAGCCTCAGCGACATGGCCCAGGTCAGCGGCGTGGGTGCGCGCAAGCTGGAGCGCTATGGCCAGGCATTCCTCGAAGTGCTGAACAACAGTGGCGGCAGCGACGAGGCGCCGAAAGTGGTGCTCGACCTGCGCCACGAGTTGGTCAGCCTGGCGCGCGCCGGCATGACGCCGGCGCAGATCGCCGGGCAGCTCAACTGCAGCGAGAAGAACGTGTATAGCCTGTTGGCCGAGGCACTGGGCCGCCAGGAACTGAGCCTGGACCAGGCCCTCGACCTGCCGGAAGACCTGCTGATGGAAGTGCAGGACGCCTTCCTGGATGGCGAAGGCGAGCTGCCAGCGGTGTCGGCCATTGCGCCGTTGTTCGGCGCCCGGGTGCCGGAGGGCGTGCTGTATTGCGTGCGCGCCGCGTTGGCGGCGGAGTTCGAGCTGTAAACGGCGGCAGGATCGAAGGCACAAGCGCCATCTGCTGACCTTTGTCATGCTTTTTGACGATTATCGAACACACCAGCGTGCCCGAGCCTTGCCTCGTGGCGCCGGCCATGGTTAGCTGCCTAATAATTAGATCTATTCAATGAGTTGCTTATGCCCCTGACCGACAACCAACACCGCTTTGGCATGCAGCTGGCCCAGATGTCCCGGGGTTGGCGTGCCGAACTGGATCGCCGCCTGGCCGGGCTCAACCTGTCCCAGGCGCGCTGGCTGGTGTTGCTGCACCTAGCCCGTTTCGAAGAAGCCCCGACCCAGCGTGAGCTGGCCCAGAGCGTGGGCGTTGAAGGCCCGACCCTGGCGCGTTTGCTCGACAGCCTTGAGGCACAAGGGTTGGTGCGTCGGCAGGCGGTGCTGGAGGACCGGCGGGCGAAGAAGATTGTACTGTGCCCGCCGGCCAAGCCGCTGATCGACCAGATCGAGACCATTGCCAATCAACTGCGGGTGGAGCTGTTTACCGGGGTGGACGAGGCGGACTTGCAGGTGTGCATGCGGGTGCATGCGAAGATCCTGGCCAACCTCGAGAAATCTTGAATACAGCTGCAAGCCCTAAGCTGCAAGCCTCAAGTAGAAACAGATCTTTGTTTCGGCTCGATCTGCTTCTACTTGAAGCTTGCAGCTTATAGCTCAGAAGGTATGCCCAAGGTTCAGGTACACCGCCTGCTCATGCGCACTGTTGGTGCCATAGCTGAAGTTCAGCGGCCCAAGAGGCGTCTCCAGCCCCAGGAAGATACTCGCCGCATTGATGTACCCGCTGTCGAACGCATTGTCGTTGTTCCACGCCCGCCCACGTTCCAGCGACCCGCCAATGTACAGCGGGAAGTCCAGCGGCACGTAGGCCCGTGGCGTCAGCCGGCGGTAATAGACCATGCGCATCAGGCTCACGTTCTGCCCCGACACCGCATCCTGGCGGAACCCTGACAGCTGCCGCGCGCCACCGATCACGAAGCTCGACGTCACCACTTCGGCGTCATCCAGCGTGCGCCCGTAGCGCCCGCCCAGCACGAAGGTATTCGGCCCGCTGCTGATGGCCTTGTCCAGGTTGAACAACCACTGCCGATAATCCTGGTCCGAGTCCAGCGACTTGTCGTACTTGCGCAGGGTCAGGCCTATGTCTTCGCCGCTGTGGGGGAAGTACACGTTGTCGAGGGTGTCGAACGAGTACTTCAGCTCGTAGAAACCTTCGTTGAAGCTGACTTTGGGCAGGTCCTGGTCGCCGATGCGCACCTCGGCCTCGCCCCACGCCTTGCCCACGCCCAGGCGCACTTCGCCATTGGTGCCGATCTGCCGGCCAACGTTCAGGCCAAAGCCGTAGCGCTCCAGGCGGTATTCGGCGATAGGGTCGTTGTCCAGGGTGGCCTCGATGTTCTGCGAGCCGAAGTCCAGGTACGGTGCGATGAAGTAGCGCGAGCCCACGTCCAGCGGCTGGTAGAATTCACTGTACAGCTCTTGCTGGTCACCGATCTGGCCACGGGTCAGCCATTCGGCACCCAGGCTGTTGATGCCGTTGACCCGGTAGCTGGCACCCAGGTTGAAGGCGCTGTCGCCACGCAGGTCGTCCGACAGGTTCAGGCCCAGGCGCAGGTAGTCGGTACCGCCGCGTCGGCCGCGGGCATTGATCACCAGCGTGTTGTCGTCGCCCTTGTGCGCCACGCGGTACTGCACCCGGTCGAAGTAGTCCAGGCCATACAGCGTGCCCATGTCGGTCTGCAGGCGGTCCAGTTCCAGCGGGGCATCGATCGGCTGGCGAATGTAGGAACGGATGACATCGTCGCTGACCTTGGAGTCGTTCTCGATCCGGATCGCGGTAATCACCGGTGTGCGCTGACGTGGCGAGCGGGCCACCGCCAGGCTGCTGTCTTCGGGCTGGCGCAGGCTGGCAAGGCGCGGGTCGAGCAAGCGGGTGGCGCGGTAGCCAGCGTCGATCATGTCCCTGGCGCGGCCGAAGTCGGTTACGCCAAACGCAGTCAGCGAAGGCTGGATGAGGATATCGTCGCGGTGCAGGCTGGCCAGTTGCTCTTCCGAGTTGCGCCGGGTCATCAGGGTGATCGACTGGTTGAGCACGTCGACCACCGTGGCCAGTTGCTTGCGGTCACGCAGCGGGGTGCCGATGTCGACCACGATGGCCAGGTCCACGCCCATTTCCCGGGCCACGTCCAGCGGGATGTTGTCGACCATGCCGCCGTCCACCAGCAGGCGACCCTCCAGTTCGACCGGGGCGAACACGGCGGGGATCGACATGCTGGCACGGATTACCTGGGGCAGGTGGCCGCGACGGAACACCACTTTTTCGCCACTGGCAATGTCGGTGGCCACGGCGCGAAAGGGGATGGGCAGCTTGTCGAAGTCGCGTGTGTCGGCGGTATGCGCCAGCTTGCTTTCCAGCAGCAGCGCGAGGTTCTGGCCCTGGATGACCCCCAGCGGCAGGCCTAGGCTGCCGTCGTCGCGAAAGCTGAGCTTCTGTTTGACGAGGAAATCGCGGTCATCCTGCTTGCGCCGGAACGGCACGTCCTTGCGCGGTGGGGCATCGGACAGCGCCTGTTGCCAGTCCAGTGTGGTGGCGAGCTTTTCCAGCTCTTGGACGCTGTACCCCGAGGCGTACAACCCGCCGACCACAGCCCCCATGCTGGTGCCGGGGATGGCGTCAATGCGCACGCCTTGTTCTTCCAGGGCCTTGAGCACGCCGATATGGGCCAGGCCACGGGCCGCGCCACCCGACAACACCAGCCCGACCTTGGGCCTGGCCGGTTCGGCGGCAATTGCCGTGAGGCTGGTGAGGGAGAGCAGAAAGCAGAACAGCAAACGGCGCATCGTGAGTCTCAAACCGTGGGCTAAAGACCGCTAGTATAAGCGGCCCCTTACCTGGAGATGCGTCACCATGGCCGACAGCAAGCCCGAAATAGTCATCACTTATTGCACCCAGTGCCAATGGCTGCTGCGTGCCGCCTGGCTGGCCCAGGAACTGCTCAGCACCTTTGCCGACGACCTTGGCCGGGTGGCGCTGGAGCCGGGCACCGGCGGCATCTTCCGCATCACCTGCAATGGCGTGCAGATCTGGGAGCGCAAGGCCGACGGCGGGTTCCCCGAGGCCAAGGTGCTGAAGCAGCGGGTACGCGACCAGATCGACCCTCAGCGTGACCTTGGCCATAACGACCGCTGATCACGCACCTTCGGGCAGTGGCTGCTTGGGCGGCTGCTCGGCGGCCAGGCGGCTGGACAGCACGATGGCGAAGATGATCAGCGCGCCGCCCAGCAGCATGCGCAGCGTAGGGGTTTCGGCGAACACGACCCAGGCCACGGCAATGCCGTAGACCGGCTCCATGCCGAATACCACCGCGGCGGTGCGCGCCTTGATCACCGCCAGGCTGGCGACGAACAGGCTGTGCGCCACGCCGGTGCAGAAGATACCGAGCAGGGCGATCCACAGCCAGTCCATGGTTGCCACGTCTGCCAGGCCGGGTGCTGCGAAGGGCAGCAGGCACAGGACCACCACTAGGTTTTGCCACAGCGCAGCCTGAACCGCAGGCAAGCGCCCGGAGCCGGCGCGGTTGGTGAGTGACAGCAGCGAGAACAGCAACCCGGAAAGCAGTGCCCAGAGCAGGCCGCCCGTGGCTTCGCTGGCCAGATCGAAGGCCGGTGTGACCAAGACCAGGCCAATGCTGACCAGCAGTACGAGCACGGTCTCGTTGCGGCGGATGCGTTCGCGGAACAGCAGGCCTTCGAGGATGACGGTAAAGGCCGGGAAGCTGGCGAAGCCGAGGGTGGCGATGGCCACGCCGCCGACTTTGACGGCGATGAAGAAGCTGACCCAATGGCCGGCCAGCAGCACACCACCGAGCAGCAGGCGGCGGATGTCCTGACTGCTCAGGCGTTGCCAGCCCGGGCCGGCGAGGCTGGCGAACAGGGCCAGGGCAAGCACGGCGAAGGCGGCGCGGCCGAACACGATGATTGCCGGGCTGGCGCTGGCAGCCAGTTTGCCGAAGACGCCGGTCAGGCCGAAGAACAGCGCGCCAATGTGCAGGGCGCCCAGGGCGGTGCGGTGGTTCATGGTGGTCCTTGCTCAAGGTCTCTATTGGCTTTGAGATCGAGCGCCGCCCGCGCGGCGCATCGCGAGCTGCGCTCGCTCCTACGTTTGTTTCGGGCCAGTAACGCCTGTGACAGGCGCGCGCGACCGCCTGGTTTGTACGACGCAATATTGCGCCATGCGCTAAGGCGTACGCGCGCAAATCCCACAGGAAAAATTGGCCCGAAACAAACGTAGGAGCGAGCGCAGCTCGCGATGCGCCGCGCGGGCGGCGCTCGATCTCACAGGCGCTCGAAATGTCGAGGCGATCACGCTCGCCATATTCAGCCATTGTGCCTCATTCCCGGCACACCATCACTCGTCACCGTTTTGCCACGGCGCTGTCACGCGCGCCTGCCAGTCTCCAGCAAACTGCGCCGGAGCCTGCCCATGACCCATGCCGAACTGTCCCGTCCCTCGCGCAAGCAACGTGTGCGCACTTTGTGGATCTCCGACGTGCACCTGGGCACTCGCGACTGCCAGGCCGAGCACCTGTCGCAGTTCCTCAAGGGCTACCAGGCCGACCGGGTGTACCTGGTCGGCGACATCATCGATGGCTGGAAGCTGCGCGGCGGCATCTACTGGCCGCAAGCTCACACCAACGTGATCCGCCGGCTACTGACCATGAGCAAGCGCGGTACCGAGGTGATCTATGTCACCGGCAATCATGATGAATTTCTGCGCCGTTACTCCACGTTGATACTGGGCAACATCCAGCTGGTGGATGAGGCTGAGCACCTGACCGCTGATGGTCGTCGGCTGCTGGTGATTCATGGCGACCAGTTCGACGTGATTACCCGTTATCACCGCTGGCTGGCGTTCCTCGGTGACCGCGCCTACGAGTTCACCTTGGTGCTTAACCGCTGGCTCAATCACTGGCGTGCGCGGTACGGCTATGGCTACTGGTCACTGTCGGCGTACCTCAAGCACAAGGTGAAAGGCGCGGTGAACTTCATCAGCGACTTCGAGGATGCCATTGCCCACGCGTGCACCCGTCGTGGTTTTCACGGTGTGGTGTGTGGGCACATTCATCACGCTGAAATCCGCAAGTTAGGCGAGGTGGAGTACCTCAATTGCGGTGATTGGGTGGAGTCATGCACGGCGCTGATCGAGCATTGGGATGGCAGCATCGAGCTGTACCGCCTGGCGGATGCCCAGGCACGGGAAGCGCAGGTAGCCGCGGCGATGCGAGAACCGGCATAGAGGGCTGCTGTGCAGCCCTGATGCCTACAGGCTGATCTTTCCCAGCAGGATATCCCTGAACATCACGAAATCCCCTATCAGGCTGTAAAGCGGATAGGTAAAGGTTGCCGGCCGGTTCTTTTCGAAAAAGAAATGCCCGACCCAGGCAAAGCCATAGCCGAACAGTGGCACGGCCAGCAACAGCAACCACTTGCCACTGCCGATGGTATAGGCCAGCAAGGCAATCACCACGCTGGTGCCGACAAAGTGCAGGCGGCGGCAGGTGGGGTTGCTGTGTTCCCCCAGGTAGTACGGATAGAACTCGGCAAAACTGCGAAACTGCGCTGTGCGGTTCATGGCAGTGCTCCGGGATTAATACTTCTGGACAAGATGCACGGCGTGGAGCCTGATTCGAGTCTAGAGTGATTGGCGGGGCCTACCAGTGACAATAGGCGCCAATTGAGTATCCTTGGGGTTCACCGCAGGAGCGGTCGGTAGAAAGAAGCCTGTCATGAGCGAAAGAACCACGTCAGCCAGTTGGGCATCAGGGATTGTGAAGGCACTCGAACTGGAAGGGCTGGACTGCCAGGCCATGTTCAAGCAGCTGGGGCTGGACTTCGCGGCTCTCGACGACCCTGACGCCCGCTTCCCGCAAGACTCCATGACCCGGCTCTGGCAGCTGGCGGTGGAGCTGTCGGGTAATGAGGCCATCGGCTTGAACATGGCGCGGGTGGTACGCCCGGCGTCGTTCCATGTGGTGGGCTATGCGTTGATGTCCAGCCGTACGCTGGCCGAAGGCTTCGAGCGCCTGGTGCGTTACCAGCGCATCATCGCCGAAAGCTCGGACCTGAGCTTCGTGCTTGGCCCTGAAGGTTATTCCCTGATCCTGACCGTACACGGCGACCACCTGCCACCCACGCGGCACAGCGCCGAGGCCTCGCTGGCTTGCGCGCTGGCACTGAGCAAATGGCTCAGCGGCCGCCCGGTGCAGCCGAGGCGGGTGCTGGTGCAGGGGCCTCAGCCGAAGAATATCGAACCGTACAAGGTGGCGTTTCATTCGCCGCTGGTGTTCGGTGCGCCGCACGATGCACTGGTGTTCGAACGGGCCGACATGGAGGCGCCGCTGCCCACTGCCAATGAGGCCATGGCGGTGTTGCATGACCGTTTTGCCGGGGAGTACCTGGCCCGTTTTTCCGAAAGCCGGGTTACCCACCGCGTGCGTCAGGTGCTGTGCCGCATCCTGCCGCAGGGCGAGCCCAAGCGCGCGACCCTGGCGCAGGCCCTGCACCTGTCGCAGCGTACCTTGCAGCGGCGGCTGCAGGAGGAGGGCACCAGCTTCCAGACCTTGCTCGACGACACCCGCCGCGAGCTGGCCGAGCAGTACCTGGCCCAACCGGGCATGACCCTGCTGGAGGCCGCATACCTGCTGGGTTTTGCCGATCCCAGCAACTTCTACCGGGCATTCCGCCGATGGTTCGATGCCACGCCGAGTGAGTACCGTGCCCGTATGGGCGCGGAGGCCGACGCGGTCAGTGACGCCAGAACGCCGGCATACACAGCACCAGCACCGTAATGATTTCCAGTCGGCCGAGCAGCATGCCGGCCGCCAGAATCCACTTGGCTGCGTCCGGCAGCGTGGCGTAGTTGCCCGACGGGCCGATCACTTCGCCCAGCCCCGGGCCCACGCCCGAAACCGTACCGGCGGCACCGGTCAGTGCGGTCATCCAGTCCACGCCCAGCAGCGACAGCAGCAGGGCCATGACGCAGATGGTGATGGCGAAGAAGAACGAGAACGTCAGGATCGAACGCACGATGTCTTCATCGAGGCGGTGGCCGTTGTATTTCTGCTTGATCACCGCGCGCGGGTGGATCAGTTGGTTAAGGCTGGCCTTGAGCAGGATGTAGGCCACCTGGAAACGGAAAATCTTGATACCGCCCGCCGTCGAGCCGGAGCAGCCGCCCACGAAACCCAGGTAAAAGAACAGCATCAGCGAGAAGTTGCCCCACAGGCTGTAGTCGCCCAGGGCGAAGCCGGTGGTGGTTACCACCGAGGTCACGTTCAGCGCCACATGGCGCAGGGCGTCGAGCCAGTGCAGGTTGGTGCTGTACCAGTACCAGGTACCCAGCACCAGCCAGGTGACCAGCAACATGCCCAGTAAACCCTGCACCTGCTGGTCGCGGATCAGTGCCTTGCGGTTGCCACGCAGGGTCGCTACGTAAAGGGTAAACGGCAGGCTGCCCATGATCATCACCACTACCGCCACCCAATGCACGGCCGGGATGTCCCATTTCGCCAGCGACTGGTCAGAGGTGGAGAAACCGCCGGTAGAGATCGCCGACATGGCGTGGTTGATCGCATCGAACGGGCTCATGCCTGCCCACCAGAAGGCCAGCGAGCCAAGGATCGAGAAACCGACGTACACCCCCACGATCGACTTGGCGACCATGTGCGAGCGCGGCATGACCTTTTCCGAGCGGTCGGACGATTCGGTCTGGAACAGGCGCATGCCACCGATGCGCAGCAGCGGCAGGATCGCCACCGCCATGGCGATGAAGCCGATACCGCCAAGCCAGTGCAGCATCGAGCGCCACATGAGAATGCCGGGTGACATGGTGTCGAGCCCGCTGAGCACGGTGGCGCCGGTGGCGGTGATGCCCGACATGCTTTCGAAGAAGGCGTCGGTGTAGCTGATGTGCTGGGTCAGCAGGAACGGCAGGGCGGCGAACACGCACACCACCAGCCAGCTGCTGACCGTCAGCAGGTACATGTCGCGTGGGCGCAGATGCACATGTTCGGGGCGCCCCTGCACCACCAGGGCCAGCCCGGCGATGAAGGTGATCAGGCTCGACCAGAGGAACGACGGCATGTCACCGGTGCGTTCGAAAATTACCAGGGTCGCCATGGGCACGGCCATGCTGACGGCGAGGGTAATCAGGAAGATGCCGATGATGAAACCAATGATCCTTAAGGTCGGCAACGCCATGTGATCTGCTCTGACTCGATTCGGAAGGGCGCCATTCTACCTATGGGTTGGTGAGCTGCAAGCTACGAGCTTCAAGCTGCAAGAAAGAGCAACGTACGCCGGCCTGCTTCTGCTTGAAGCTTGCAGCTTATGGCTAGCAGCTTGAGAATGGCCGCACATTCAACTGCCAGGAGGGTAGCCGATGGAGGCTCTCGACGCATTGCTCAACCGTGTTTCCGTGCCACGCCTGACCGACCCGGCGCCCAATGCCGCTCAGCGCGAGGCGCTGTTCCAGGCCGCGTTGCGCGCCCCGGACCACGGCCAGCTGCGCCCATGGCGCTTTCTGACCATTGAAGGCCAGGGCCGCGAGAAGCTGGGCGAGCTGTTTGCCGAAGCCGTGCAGAGCAAGGGCGACGCCAGCCAGGCCGCGCTGGACAAGGCCCGCGCCATGCCGTTGCGGGCGCCGTTGCTGATTGTGGTGGTGGCCAAGCTGCAGGATCACTTCAAGGTGCCGAAGTCTGAACAGCGCCTGGCGGCGGGCTGTGCGGCGCATGGCATCCTGATTGCCGCGCATGCGCAGGGTATCGGCGCGGTGTGGCGTACCGGGGACATGGCATTTGATGCCCATGTGCACAAGGGGTTGGGGTTGGCCGAGAACGAGGAGTTGATCGGGTACCTGTATGTCGGCACGCCGCTGACCGAGCCGCGTACCGCGCCGATCCTGGAAACGGCTGATTTCGTCAGCGTCTGGGGCGAATAACGCGGGCTTGGCTTGATTGCTGTATCAGGGCATCCGGCCCTTTCGCGGGCAAGCCCGCGAAAGGGCCAGTGGCCTTGACATCACCTCAACTGCCAGCAGCCTCCGCCACAGGCAACTCCAGCCTGGCCACAAACCCACCTTGTGGATGATTGTCCAGAACCAGGCTCCCGCCATGGCGCTCCGCCGCCTTGCGCGCAATCGCCAGTCCCAGCCCATGCCCCGGCGCCTCCTGCCCCGGTGCACGGAAGAACGGTTCCCCCAGTTGCACCAGATGTTCTGCTGCCGCCCCCGGTCCATGGTCACGCACGCTTATCACTATGCGGTCCTGCTCACGCACTGCATTCACTTCTACCGGCTGCCCGACCGGATTGAAGCGCAAGGCGTTGCGCAGCAGGTTGTCCACGGCCCGCTCGATCAGCGTCGGCCAACCTTGCAAGGTCAAGCCAGGCTGCGCTTCAAGGCGCACATCCTGGTCGGGCGCGCTGAGCAAGGCATCCTTGCGCACGCTGCCCAGCAGGGCGTTGAGGTCGACCGGTTCGGCATGAGCCTGCTCGGCATCCACCCGGGCCAGGGCCAGAATTTCGCTGATCAGGTCTTCCAGGCGGTCGCACTCGCGGGTCAGGCGTGGCCACAGGGTTTCCCGCTGCTCGGGCCCGGCGCGCTCGGCCAGCGCCAGGGCAATTCGCAGCCGGGCCAATGGGGAGCGCAACTCGTGGGACACATCGCGCAGCAACTGGCGCTGGCTGCCGATGGTGCTTTGCAGGCGCGCGCCCATCTTGTTGAAGTCCTTGGCCAGCACACCGAACTCGTCGCGCCGCGCTGCCAGCCGCGCCAGGCTGTTTTGCTGGTAGGTGGTCTGCCCCAGGTCATGCACCGCGCTGCGCAGGCGGCTGAGTGGGCGGGTAATGGACAGGGTCACCAGTAGGCTGAACAACGTCAGCACAACCAAGGCAATGCCCAATGCACTGAGCGGCCACATCAGGCTTTCGCGGTGCCAGGCATCCAGTGCCGGGTGGGGGATGCGGTAGATCAGCAGGTAGGTTTCGCCGGTGTCGGGGCTGGTGTATTCCTCGGTCAGCCTGCGCCACGGCAGGCGCCGCTGGTCATCGTGCTGGCGCGCTTCGAAGGCCGCAGCACGGCGCGGGAAGGTGCCGGGCACCACGGCTTCGCCACTGTCGTCGAGCACTTGCACGTCGATCTTGTAGCGGTCTTTGCGCCGTTCCAGGAAGTGCTGTGCCGAATCCAGGCCTTCCTGCTCGTAATGCTTGGCCCACTTGCTGGCCAAGGTATTCAGGCCCGGGTGACGGCTGAGGATCCAGGCGTCCTGGTTGAGCATGTGGCCCAACAGGATCGACAGGCCTGCGACCAGGGTAATGGCCAGCCAGAAACTGGCCAGGATGCGCCAGAACAGTGAACGCAAGTGCACCTCCTAAACGGAAAAGCCCGGCCCGCAGTGATGCGGGCCGGGCATTGGGCAGACAGCTTACTGAGCCTTGGTGCCTTTTTCAGCTTTCCAGGCCTGGAACTCCTGCCACTCGGCTTTCTTGGCGGCGCGTTCCTTTTGCAGTTCGTCGAACTTCTTCTGCTGCTCAGGCTTGAGCAGGTTGCGCACGGCGCTGTCGGTCTTGTCGCGGCTGGCTTTCAGCTCGTCCTTCATGGCTTTCTGGTCGGCGGCCGGCAGCTTGGACAGGTAGCGCTCGGTGATGTCGCGGCGCTGTTGCATCTGCTCGCCCATCAGCTTGCCGATCTGCTGGCGCTGGTCGCGGCTCAGGTCCAGCTGATGGAAAGGCGCATCACCGCGATGATGTGGGCCGTCGTGACGCGGGCCGCCGTCAGGCATGGCCATGGCCACGGTCGGCAGGGCGGCGGCGAACATCAGGGCGATAAGGGTCTTGCGCATGGTGTCTCTCCTTTCATAGGCCGGTGGTTACCGGATGAGCACAGTCTAGGGAGATCACCGTCAAGCGCAGTCAGGGGATGGTAAAGGCTCGGTAAAGAACAGCTTCAAGTTCCAAGCCTCAAGCTGCAGGTGAAGCCGATTGCGATCCTGCTCTTTCTTCTAGCTTGCAGCTCGTAGCTTGTAGCTATTTACAGGCAGTAGTAGTAGCCACGGCTGCGCAACGCCACGATGCGTGGCCGGCCATCGGCGTGGGGGCCAATCTTCTTGCGCAGGTTGCTGACATGCATGTCCAGGCTGCGGTCGTACAGGGTCAGCTTGCGGCCCAGGCCGATTTGCGCCAGCTCCTGTTTGTCCAGCGGCTCGCCGGGCTGGCGCAGCAGCGCTTCGAGAATGCGGCTCTCGGACAGGGTCAGGGTCATTTCGCGGCCATCGATACTGGCCACGCCACGGGCAGGGCTGTACACCAGGTCGCCCAGCTCCACCTGGCTGGTGGTGGCGGTGGGGTGGCTGCGGCGCAGTACGGCGCGCAGGCGGGCGGTGAGCTCACGTGGGTCGCAGGGTTTGGCCAGGTAGTCGTCGGCACCCAATTCGAGGCCAAGGATGCGGTCCAGCGGCTCGCCACGGGCGGAGAGCATCAATACCGGCAGTTCGGTATGTTCGCTGCGCAACTGCTTGAGCAGTTCCAGGCCGCTGCCATCGGGCAGCATCACGTCCAGCACGACAGCAGCCGGGGCGTGTTCGGCCAGGGCCTGGCGTGCGCTCTGGCCATCGTGGCAGGCACGTACGGTGAACCCTTCCTGGGTCAGCCAGCTGCCGAGCAGCTCGCACAGCTCTTGGTCATCATCAATCAGTAACAGCTCGCTCATGACTCACTCAATTCAACCAATGACGGCGGCTATTCGGTCCGCCAGTGGCAAAGATACCGCAGACTGATGGCAACTGTGTAACTGCCTCTACCGCGTCGCCTTCTTCGCGGGCAAGCCCGCTCCTACAGGGACTGCACCGATGCCGAAGCTTGCACCGTACCTGGGGGAGCGGGCTTGCCCGCGAAGCAGGCGGCGCGGTCTCAGATCAAGGCAGCACTTGCTTGAACGGCTTGACCACCACCTTGTCGTACACACCCGCAGTAATGTACGGATCGGCATCGGCCCAAGCCTGCGCCGCCGCCAGGTTTTCGAACTCGGCAACGATCAGGCTACCGCTGAAGCCCGCTTCGCCCGGGTCGTTGCTGTCGATGGCCGGGTGCGGGCCGGCCAGTACCACGCGGCCTTCGGCCTTGAGCTGCTGCAGGCGTTCGATATGCGCCGGGCGGGCAGCCAGGCGCTTTTCCAGGGAGTTTGCGACGTCGCTGGCGATGATGGCGTAGAGCATGTCAATCCTTGGGTTTGGAGGTAGAAGGGTCGTCGTGCAGGTGGCGCGACAGGTACACGCCTTGCGCCACCAGGAAGATCACGGTCATGCCCAGGCTGCCGAACACCTTGAAGTCCACCCAGAAGTCCTGGAAGGTGAAGGCGACGAACAGGTTGGCCGCGCCGCAGAACAGGAAGAAGGCGATCCAGGCCACGTTCAGGCGCGCCCAGATGGCATCGGGCAGTGTCAGCGCGTGGCCCATGATGCGCTTGATCAGCACCCGATCACCGATGAAGTGGCTGCCGGCAAAGCCCAGGGCGAACAGCCAGTTCACCACCGGCGCCTTCCACTTCAGGAAGGTTTCACTGTGGAACGTCAGGGTCAGGCCGCCGAACACCAGGCAGGCCACCAGGGTCAGCCACTGGCCCTTTTCAAGCTTGCGCTGGCGCAGGAACAGCGCGCCATACACCACCAGCGAGCTGATGATCAGCATGGCCGTGGCGCTGTAGATACCGCCGAATTCGAAGCTGTGGCCGGCGACTTCCAGGGGGCGCGGGTCCAGCTTGTAGACGATGAAGAACAGCAGCAGCGGGATGAAATCGATGAATTGTTTCACAATGGCAGCCAGAATCGGGATGTGACGGCATAATAACAAACATCGATTCCAGCGAAAGCGCTCCTCCATGAATGTTGATCTGCACTGTCACAGCACGGCCTCCGACGGCGCCCTGTCGCCCTCGGTACTGGTTGCCCGGGCCCATGAGCACGGGGTGCAAACGCTGGCACTGACCGACCATGACACCATCGAAGGCCTGCCCGAAGCACGCCAGGCCTGCATCGAGCGGGGCATGCGCTGGGTTAGCGGCGTCGAGCTGTCGTGCACCTGGGGTGGTGCGACCATCCATGTGCTGGGTTATGACTTCCCGCTCGACGCGCCGCCTTTGCTGGCGGCAATCGAAGCGCTGCACCGTGGCCGCTGGCTGCGCGCCGAAGAAATCGACAAACGGCTGGCCGCCAAGGGCATGCCTGGCACCCTCGAAGGCGCCCGTGCCGTGCAGCACGAGCTGGGCGACAGCGGCAACGCCCCGGCGCGCCCGCATTTTGCCGAGTATCTGGTGCGCGCCGGGCACGTCAAGGACCGTGGCGAAGCGTTTCGCAAGTGGCTGGGCGCCGGCAAGCTGGGCGACGTCAAGCAGCACTGGCCGACCCTCGACGAAACTGTCGCCACCCTGCGCCAGTCCAAAGCGTGGGTGAGCCTGGCGCACCCCATGCATTACGATCTGACCCGCAGCAAGCGCAGACGGCTGATTGCCGACTATATTCAGGCAGGCGGGCAGGCACTTGAGGTGGTCAACGGAATGATGCCGGCCGAGCAGGTGGGCACCCTGTCCATCCTTACCCGTGAGTTCGGCCTGCTGGCAAGCGCTGGCAGTGACTTCCACGGCCCCGGCACCTGGGGCGAGATCGGTGCCTATCGGCCTTTGCCCGAGGACTTGCCACCTCTGTGGCGTCGATTCAGCCATGAACAGCCTTTGGCGCTATGAACAGGACGACTACGTGAGCCAATTTTTCCAGATACATCCGGAGAACCCACAGGCGCGCCTGATAAAACAGGCCGTCGAGATCATCCGCAAGGGCGGCGTGGTGGTGTATCCGACTGACTCGGCCTATGCGCTGGGTTGCCAGATGGGTGACAAGGCGGCCATCGAACGGGTGCGGCGCCTACGCGGGCTGGACAAGACGCACAACTTCACCCTGATGTGCTGCGACATGTCGCAACTGGGGTTGTACGCCAAGGTCGACACCGGCACCTTCCGCCTGCTCAAGGCGCATGTGCCGGGGCCTTACACGTTCATCCTCAACGGCACGCGTGAAGTGCCGCGCCTGCTGTTGCACGATAAACGCCGCACCATCGGGCTACGGGTGCCGGACCATGCCATCACCCTGGCCTTGCTGGCCGAGCTGGGCGAGCCGTTGATGAGCGTGAGCCTTATCCTGCCGGGCGACACCGAGCCGATGACCGACCCTTACGAAATCCGTGAGCGCCTGGAGCATCACGTCGACCTGGTGATCGATGGCGGCTTCGGCGACCTCAAGGCCTCTACCATCATCGACCTGTCGGGCGATGAGCCTGAGCTGATCCGCGAAGGCTGCGGCGACCCCACGCCGTTCCTGGTCAACGCGTGAGCCAGGTGGAAATGCCCGAGGCACCGGCCGAGCTGGCCGAAGCGCCTCGGCAGTTGCAGTTGGCCCTGGTCTACGGCGAAGCCCTGACCCAGCTGCCGCTGGACCTGTACATCCCGCCGGACGCGCTGGAAGTCATCCTCGAAGCTTTCGAAGGCCCGTTGGACCTGCTGCTGTACCTGATTCGCAAGCAGAACATCGACATTCTCGACATCCCGGTGGCGGAAATCACCCGCCAGTACATGGGCTATGTGGAGCTGATGAAGAGCGTGCGCCTTGAACTGGCCGCCGAGTACCTGGTGATGGCCGCCATGCTTGCCGAGATCAAGTCGCGCATGCTGCTGCCGCGTTCGGCCGATGTTGAGGAAGAAGAGGGCGACCCACGCGCCGAACTGATCCGCCGCCTGCAGGAGTACGAGCGTTTCAAGGCCGCCGCCGAAGGCATCGATGAATTGCCACGGCTAGGCCGCGATGTGGTGGTGCCACGCCTTGAGGCGCCGCAGGCCAAGGTGCGCAAGCTGTTGCCGCAGGTCAGCCTGGAAGAGTTGCTGGTGTCCATGGCCGAGGTGATGCGCCGCAACGACCTGTTCGAAAGCCACCAGATCACCCGTGAAACGCTGTCTACCCGCGAGCGCATGAGCCAGGTGCTGGAGCGCCTCAAGGGCGGTGCTTTCGTGCCGTTTGTCGAGTTGTTTGCCGCCGAAGAGGGCAAGCTGGGCGTGGTGGTCACCTTCATGGCGATTCTCGAGCTGGTGAAGGAATCGCTGATCGAACTGGTGCAGAATGAACCTTTCGCCGCCATTCACGTGCGGCTCCGCCCGGCGCTTGTTGAAGAACCTGATGAACCTGAATGACCCTCGCGACCTGGCGTCGCTGATCGAAGCTTTCTTGCTGGCGTCGGGCAAACCGCAGTCCCTGGAACGCCTGTACGAGCTGTTCGAAGAGGCCGAGCGCCCAGAACCCAAGGTGTTCAAGCAGGCCCTGGACGTGCTGGGCAATTCGTGCAGTGGCCGAGCGTTCGAGCTCAAGGAAGTGGCCAGCGGCTACCGCCTGCAAATCCGCGAGGACTATGCACCCTGGGTCGGGCGCCTGTGGGAAGAGCGCCCGCAACGCTATTCACGTGCGCTGCTCGAAACCCTGGCGCTGATTGCCTACCGCCAGCCCATCACCCGCGGCGAGATCGAGGACGTGCGGGGCGTGGCGGTGAACAGCAACATCATCAAGACCATGATGGAGCGCGAGTGGATTCGCGTGGTCGGCTACCGCGAAGTGCCCGGGCGGCCGGCGATGTTTGCCACCACCAAGGCGTTTCTTGACCACTTCAACCTCAAGAGCCTGGATGAGCTGCCGGCCTTGGCCGAGCTGCGCGAGATGGAGCCGGTGCTCGACCCGGACGATGCGCCAGTGCCGGCGCACCTGCAGGCGTTGGCAGATGCCAGCCTTGGGGAGGAAGAAGAGGGTGTTGAGCCAAAGGAGGAAACCAGCTTCCGTAGCTTGCTGGTGGAGCTGGATGCCATGGAAGAAGGGCTGAAGACCGACTTTGATGATTTGCGCGAGGAAGAGCCTGAGGCCTCGGTGGAAGAGGAGGGCAAGTTACAACCCTGATCTGCTGTTGCCCATACACCACCATTAGGCAGAAACCCCAGCCAAAGCCCACAAAACCCTCTACCCTCCAGTGCGTTCCCCCGCCAAACCGCGTATGATGCGCGGCCTTTTGGCGCGCTCGTCGCCAAAAAACCTGTTTTCATTCCTACACCGGGAGGTGCCCAGATGAGTGAGCAAGACCTGCAAGATACCGAAATCACCCCGCCATCCGGCGAAAAGCTGCAAAAAGTGCTGGCACGCATTGGCGTGGGTTCGCGCCGTGACGTCGAAGCCTGGATCAGCCAGGGCCGCATCAAGGTCAACGGCGTCGAGGCCACCCTTGGCCAGCGCGTCGACCTGCACGACGCCATTGCCGTAGACGGCAAGCTGATCAAGCGTGAGGAGGCCGCCGAGGCCACTCGCCGGGTGATCATGTACAACAAGCCCGATGGCGAAATCTGCACCCGTGACGACCCGGAAGGCCGCCCGACCGTGTTCGACCGCCTGCCACGGCCAAAAGAAGGCCGCTGGATCAACATCGGCCGCCTCGACATCAACACCACTGGCCTGTTGCTGTTCACCACCGACGGTGAACTGGCCAACCGCCTGATGCACCCGTCCTACGAGATGGACCGTGAGTACGCGGTACGTGTGCGCGGTGAAGTCGATGACGAAATGATCGAACGGCTGAAAGCCGGCGTGATGCTGGAAGACGGCCCGGCCAAGTTCACCGACATCCAGAAGGCACCGGGTGGCGAAGGCTTCAACCATTGGTACCACTGTGTGGTGATGGAAGGCCGTAACCGTGAGGTACGTCGCCTGTGGGAATCCCAGGGCATGGTGGTCAGCCGCCTGAAGCGCGTGCGTTTCGGCCCGGTGTTCCTCAACTCCGACCTGCCGATGGGCCGCTGGCGTGAAATGACCCAGGGCGAAATCGACATCCTGGCCGCGGAAGTCGGCCTGCAGCCGGTTGCGCTGCCTGCCATGAAGCTCAAGGCCAAGGACAAGATGGAGCGCCTGCAGCGCAAATCGACCCGCCCGCTGGGCCGTGGCGAGCGTGTGCGCAACCTGCGCCCGGCCCACGAAGGTGCCGCGACCAGTGAACGGCCGGCGCGTCAGCCGCGTGAAGAGGCCCCGCGTAAAAACACCCGAGGCAGCACGGTGGCCGAGCGCCCGAGCGAAATGCGCAAGCGCCCGAGCAAGCCTGAAGGTGACAAGCCGGCAGGCCGTGGTCGCGGTAAACCGCGTGGCTGATTGGCCCGCGTGGTGATGAGAAACCAGCCTTCGGGCTGGTTTTTTTATGCCTGTGAGAAATTGGGGCTGCAAAGCGGCCCCAAGATATTGAACAAAAAGAATTTTTCTGACGACTGGCAAGTTCTTGAACCGGCCTGTAAAGAAAACTGTACAAATATGGCCGGTTTCAGCCCTGATTCCAGATTTAACCCAATCGTGTAAACAAACCTTGCCGTCACCGATGTGCCAAACCCGCCACCTCCACCTTGCCCTCCCTTGCCCAAACCCCCGTCCCCACGGTGTTATAGCCGCCATTGCCGTGTGCAAGAGCCTGTCCACAGAGCCTGGCTGACAAAACAACAAATGGAGGCGCCATGTACGCCGATCACTCCGCCTTTGAAGGCCCATACCACAGGATCGCTGCGTTTTTTCCGGATGGAAGAGCGCAACGCGTTGACGCCTGCGCGCTTGCAGGGGTATACAGTGCGCCGCGTTTTACCTGTGACCCTTTTGCGTACCGCGCACTCTTGATCACGCCGGGTTGACCCGCTTCGGCGGCACCTAATGTCAAGAAACCCAAGGTAACCACCTTGCCCATTCCGCTGCGCCACGAGCGCGGTGGGTCCGATTCCGTCACAGATAAAAACAATGCAGGTGACTTCGTTCATGAGTGGACAAAACATGCATTCAGGCGAGCTCAAGCGGGGCCTGAAGAACCGCCATATCCAGTTGATCGCCCTGGGGGGGGCAATTGGTACCGGCCTGTTCCTTGGCTCGGCAGGCGTGATGAAATCCGCCGGCCCGTCGATGATCCTTGGCTACGCCATCTGCGGCTTCATCGCCTTCATGATCATGCGCCAGCTTGGCGAGATGATTGTCGAAGAGCCGGTGGCCGGCTCGTTCAGCCACTTCGCCCACACCTACTGGGGCGGCTTCGCCGGCTTCCTGTCGGGCTGGAACTGCTGGGTGCTGTACATCCTGGTGGGCATGTCGGAGCTTTCTGCAGTTGGCAAGTATGTCCACTACTGGTGGCCGGAAATCCCGACCTGGGTCACGGCAGCGGCGTTCTTCGTGTTGATCAACGCCATCAACCTGATGAACGTGAAGTTCTTCGGTGAAGCCGAATTCTGGTTTGCCATCATCAAGGTCGTGGCCATCGTCAGCATGATCGGCCTGGGTGCCTACCTGCTCACCAGCGGCAGCGGCGGGCCGGATGCCACCATCGCCAACCTGTGGTCCCATGGCGGCTTCTTCCCGAACGGTGTCAGCGGGCTGGTGATGGCCCTGGCGTTCATCATGTTCTCGTTCGGTGGCCTGGAAATGCTCGGTTTCACTGCTGCCGAAGCCGACAAGCCGAAGACCGTGATCCCTAAGGCGATCAACCAGGTCATCTGGCGTATCCTGATTTTCTACGTAGGCGCCTTGGTGGTATTGCTGTCGTTGACGCCATGGGACAACCTGGTCGCCAGCATCGATGCCTCGGGTGGCAGCTATGGCAGCAGCCCGTTCGTGCAAGTGTTTTCGCTGCTGGGCAGTGACGTTGCTGCCCACTTGCTGAACTTCGTGGTCCTGACAGCCGCACTGTCGGTGTACAACAGCGGCACCTACTGCAACGCGCGCATGCTGCTGGGCATGGCCGAACAGGGCGATGCCCCGGCGTCGCTGGCCAAGGTCGACAAGCGTGGCGTGCCTGTGCGTTCGATCCTGGCGTCGGCTGCCGTTACCTTCGTGGCCGTACTGCTTAACTACCTGATGCCGCAGAATGCCCTGGAGCTGCTGATGTCGCTGGTGGTGGCTACCCTGGTGATCAACTGGGCGATGATCAGCTATTCGCACCTGAAGTTCCGCCAGCACCTGGACCGTACCGGTCAGAAACCGCTGTTCAAGGCGCTGTGGTACCCGTACGGCAACTACATCGTGCTGGCCTTCGTGGTGCTGATCCTCGGTATCATGCTGATGATTCCGGGTATTCAGGTTTCGGTGTACGTCATGCCGGTTTGGCTGTTGGGGATGTTTGTGGTCTACATGGTCAAGCCACGCCGCCGGGTGAACGCCGGTGGGGCTGCGGGTCATGTAGCCAAGTAAGTGACTTAAAGCAGTATGAAGAAACCCGAAGGCAGGTGACTGGCTTCGGGTTTTTTGTTGCCTGTGCCGGCCTCTTCGCAAGCACAGGCAACAATTCAGATCTGCTCCAGCAACCACCCCCTGAATGCCCGCAACGACGGCAAGGCCTCATTCCTGGGCGGGTAGATCAGGTAATAACTACGCTGGCTGGCAAACGCCACCCCCGGGCTGTACAGCTCACCCTTGGCCAGTTCTTCCTCCACCAGTATGCGCGGCACCAGCCCGATACCAATCCCGGCCCGCACCGCCTGGATCAGGTGCGAGGTCAGCTCGAAGCTCGGCCCCAAGCGCATTGCCCGGTGCGGCAGGCCATGGTGCGAGAACCATTCGCCCCAGGCATGCGGGTTGTTGGCTACATTCAACAGCACCTCTTCACTGATCCGTGCGGGGCTCCAGCCCTGGCTGTCGGCCCCGGCCTCCGGTGGCAGGATCACCACCAGTTCCTCGGCATGCAGGCGATGGCAGATCAGCCCCGGCAGGTCGTGGCTGGCCACGCCGATGGCGGCGTCGATTTCGCTGGTGTCGAAGTTGATGGCTTCGATACGTGAATGAATGTGCACCAGCATGCCCGGGTAGGCGCTGTAGAACGCATGCAGCCGTGGCAGCAGCCATTTCGAGCCGAACGTTGGCAGGGTGGCCAGGCGCAAGGTGCCGACCCCCGACTGATACGCCAGCGCCTGCAAGGTGGCACTGCGGATGCGCCCCAGCGCCTCGCTGAGCTCGCGCTGGTACAGGCGACCGACATCCGTCAGCTGTACCTGGCGGCCTTCGCGCCGGAACAAGGTGAGGCCCAGTTGCTGTTCCAGCGCCTGCACCTGGCGGCTGACCGCGCTTTGCGTCAGCGACAGTTCGGCGGCGGCGCGGGTGTAGCTTTCATGCCGGGCGGCGGCCTCGAATGCCAGCAGCAGCGACATGGACGGTGTCAGGTGGCGGTAATTCATTCATAAAAGTCATTGATAGCGGCAGGATTATCCGTTTGCCCCTGAAGCGAAACTACAGGAACATTGGCCTATACGTCATCCCTGCATGCATCAACCCATGCCGGAGCGACAGGAATCCCGTGAATTAGCCAATATCAAGAGGCCATCCTTCGATGATCGCCCAGCTGCCGACCGTTGCACCGAGCGCCAACTACCCCGAATTCCTCGAAGCCCTGCGCAGCAGCGGCTTCCGTGGCCAGATCAGTGCCGACTACGGCACCCGCACGGTGTTGGCCACCGACAACTCGATTTACCAGCGCTTGCCCCAGGCCGCAGTGTTCCCGCTGGACGCCGACGATGTGGCGCGGGTTGCCACCCTGATGGGCGAGGCGCGGTTCCAGGGCGTCAAGCTGACCCCGCGCGGCGGTGGCACCGGCACCAATGGCCAGTCGCTGACCGACGGCATCGTCGTCGACCTGTCGCGCCATATGAACAAGATCCTCGAAATCAACGTCGAGGAACGTTGGGTACGGGTGCAGGCCGGTACGGTCAAGGACCAGCTCAATGCCGCGCTCAAGCCGCACGGGCTGTTCTTCGCCCCTGAGCTGTCCACCTCCAACCGTGCCACTGTCGGCGGCATGATCAACACCGACGCTAGTGGGCAAGGCAGCTGCACCTACGGCAAAACCCGTGACCATGTGCTGGAGCTGCACAGCGTGCTGCTCGGCGGCGAGCGCCTGCACAGCCTGCCAATCGACGACGCCGCGCTGGAACAGGCCTGTGCCGCGCCCGGCCGGGTCGGCGAGGTGTACCGCATGGCCCGGGAGATCCAGGAAACCCAGGCCGAACTGATCGAAACCACCTTCCCCAAGCTGAACCGCTGCCTCACCGGCTATGACCTGGCGCACCTGCGCGACGAGCAGGGCCGCTTCAACCTCAACAGTGTGCTGTGCGGTGCCGAAGGTTCGCTGGGCTATGTGGTGGAGGCCAAGCTCAACGTGCTGCCGATCCCCAAATATGCGGTGCTGGTGAACGTGCGCTACACCAGTTTCATGGATGCCCTGCGTGATGCCAATGCGCTGATGGCGCACAAGCCGCTGTCGATCGAGACCGTCGACTCCAAGGTGCTGATGCTGGCGATGAAGGACATCGTCTGGCACAGTGTTGCCGAATACTTCCCGGCCGACCCCGACCGCTCGACCCTGGGTATCAACCTGGTGGAGTTCTGCGGCGATGAGCCGTCTGAAGTCAACGCCCGGGTGCAAGCCTTCGTCGAGCACTTGCAGGCGGATACCAGTGTCGAGCGCCTGGGGCATACACTGGCTGAAGGCGCCGAGGCGGTGACCCGCGTCTACGTGATGCGCAAGCGTTCGGTGGGCTTGCTGGGTAACGTCGAGGGTGAGGTACGTCCGCAGCCGTTCGTGGAAGACACGGCGGTACCGCCAGAGCAACTGGCCGACTACATCGCCGACTTCCGCGCCCTGCTGGACGGTTACGGCCTGGCCTACGGCATGTTCGGCCACGTCGATGCTGGTGTACTGCACGTGCGCCCGGCCCTGGACATGAAGGACCCGGCCCAGGCCGCGCTGGTGAAGCCGATTTCCGACGCCGTGGCCGCGCTGACCAAAAGCTATGGCGGCCTGCTGTGGGGCGAGCACGGCAAAGGCCTGCGTTCGGAATACGTGCCGGAGTACTTCGGTGCGCTGTACCCGGCGCTGCAGCGCCTGAAAGGTGCCTTCGACCCACACAACCAGCTCAACCCCGGCAAGATCTGCACACCGCTGGGCAGTGCCGAGGGCCTGACCCCGGTCGATGGCGTAACCCTGCGCGGCGACCTTGACCGCACCATCGATGAGCGTGTGTGGCAGGACTTCCCCAGTGCCGTGCATTGCAACGGCAACGGCGCCTGCTACAACTACGACCCCAACGACGCCATGTGCCCGTCGTGGAAGGCCACCCGTGAACGCCAGCATTCGCCCAAGGGTCGCGCCTCGCTGATGCGCGAGTGGCTGCGCCTGCAGGGCGAAGCGAACATCGACGTGTTGGCCGCAGCCCGCAACCAGGTGTCGTGGCTCAAGGGCCTGCCGGCACGCCTGCGCAACAACCGCGCGCGCAGCCAGGGGCAGGAAGACTTCTCCCACGAAGTATACGACGCCATGGCCGGTTGCCTGGCGTGCAAGTCGTGCGCCGGGCAGTGCCCGATCAAGGTCAACGTGCCGGACTTCCGTTCGCGCTTCCTTGAGCTGTACCACGGCCGCTATCAGCGCCCGCTGCGTGACTACCTGATCGGCTCGCTGGAGTTCACCATCCCGTACCTGGCCCATGCGCCGGGCCTGTACAACGCGGTCATGGGCTCGAAGTGGGTCAGCAAGCTGCTGTCCGACAACATTGGCATGGTCGACAGCCCGTTGATCAGCCGCTTCAACTTCCAGGCCACGCTGACCCGTTGCCGTGTCGGCGTGGCCAGCGTGCCGGCCCTGCGTGAACTGACCCCGGCCCAGCGCGAGCGCAGCATCGTGTTGGTGCAGGATGCGTTCACCCGTTACTTCGAGACCCCGCTGCTCTCAGCCTTCATCGACCTGGCCCACCGCCTGGGCCACCGGGTATTCCTGGCGCCTTACAGTGCCAACGGCAAGCCTTTGCATGTACAGGGCTTCCTGGGGGCGTTCGCCAAGGCGGCGATCCGTAACGCTACCCAGCTCAAGGCCCTGGCTGACTGTGGCGTGCCTCTGGTGGGGCTGGACCCGGCGATGACCCTGGTGTACCGCCAGGAGTACCAGAAAGTGCCGGGGCTGGACGGTTGCCCGAAGGTGCTGTTGCCGCAGGAATGGTTGATGGACGTGCTGCCTGAGCAGGCACCGACCGCACCGGGCAACTTCCGCCTGATGGCGCACTGCACCGAGAAGACCAACGTGCCGGCCAGTACCAAGCAGTGGGAGCAGGTGTTTGCCCGCCTAGGCCTGAAGCTGGTGACCGAGGCGACGGGTTGCTGCGGTATGTCGGGGACCTACGGCCACGAGGCGCGTAACCAAGCGACTTCGCGGACCATCTTCGAGCAAAGCTGGGCAACCAAGCTGGACAAGGAAGGAGAGCCGCTGGCGACCGGTTACTCGTGCCGCAGCCAGGTCAAGCGCATGACCGAGCGCAAGATGCGCCACCCGCTGGAAGTGGTGTTGCAGTACGCCCAGCGCTAACGTTCAGGGCTTCGGGGGCTGCCAGGCAGCCCCCAGCCTTCAATGATCTCGATGCCGCCGCACCTGCCTGTACAGATACAGGCTCAACACCAGCCCACAACCCGCCGCACCCGCCGCAAACAGAAACATCGAAGCAAACCCGAACCCCGCCGCCACCGCGCCCACCAGTGGCCCGGTCACCCCCAGTGACAAATCAATGAACAGCGAATACGCCCCCACCGCCGCGCCGCGGTTGGCCGCCGACACCTGATTCACCGCCTCCACACCCAGCGCCGGGAACACCAGCGAGAAGCCAAACCCGCTAAGCGCTGCCCCTGCCAAGGCCAGCTCGGCGCTGGGCGCCAGCCACAGCATCAACAACCCCAGTGTTTCAACCGACAGGCAGGCAATTGCCACCCGGAACCCGCCAATGCGGTTGATCAGGTTGCCAAACAGCAGCCGCGCACTGATGAAGCTGGCGCCGAACAGGGTCAAGGTCAGCGCGGCATTGGTCCAGCCACGGCTGGCGTAGTACAAGGTGATGAACGTGGCGATGGTGCCAAAGCCGATCGAGCCCAAGGCCAGCCCCGAACCATGCGGGAACACCTTGCCCAGCACGCGCAGGAACGGCAGGCGTACGCCACTGACGATAGGGGCGGCCTGTTTCGGCCAGGCCAGCAGCAGGCCGAGTATGCACAGCAGGATAATGCTGACGCCCATGCTCCACAGCCCCAGGCTCTTGACCATCAGCACGCCCAGCGGTGCACCGACGGCCAGTGCGCCATAGCTGGCGATGCCGTTCCAGGAGATGACCTTGGCGGTGTTTTCAGCGCCCACCCGGCCGATGCCCCAGCCAATCGCGCCCGCACCTACCAGGCTTTCGGCGCTGCCCAGTGCTAGCCGGCCGACCAGCAGGCAAGTCAGGCTCAGCCAGGGCAGATGGGTGAGGAAGGCGCAGGCGAGCATGAACACCCCGCTAAGCCCGCAGCCTACAAGGCCATACATGACCGCCTTCTTGCTGCCGTGGTTGTCGATGATGCGGCTGGCAGTAGGGCGGCTGAGCAGCGTGGCGAGGTACTGCACGCTGATCACAAGGCCCGCGACCACGGCGCTGAAGCCGAGGTCGTTGTGCACATAGCCGGGCAACACGGCTAGCGGGATGCCGATGTTGAGGTAGCCGATGAAGGTGAAGAGGACGATAGAGACGACTTGCAGGGTGACCGCAAGGGGGCGCGGTGAGTCGGGCATGGGGCCTACACAGGTTCTGGACAGTGTGAAAACGTGATGACGGGGGTAGCCCGCAGGTCAGCCGTTTTCACACTGTTGGAGGTTGCGCGATTTATTCCTGGTCAGCGCTGGATTGATCGTCACCATCCTGCTCGGCGGCAGCTGCCGGTTCGGCGTGAACGGTCACGGATGGCTCTTCTGGGTTCAGGCTTGGGAAGGGAAGATTCGGGATTTCGTGCATCTCGTCGTTCCTCGCAAGTGTGAGTGAAAAGTCTGCGCCAGGCGCGGTTGAAGCTTCGCAAAGCTGGGGCAGGATACACAAGTCTGGATGACAGTTTGGTTTTTTTACCGTTCGTTTGTCGGTTTCGCGGGCGAACAGCGCACAGGCTTCATAAAAAAACGGGGCCGATTGCGGCCCCGTTTTTCAGCGATTACTTACGGCCTTCGGCCGTTTCCGCCACTTTGTCAGTCCGTGCGCACATGATGAAGTCATTGCGGTGCAGGCCTTTGATCGAGTGGCTCCACCAAGTCACGGTAACCTTGCCCCACTCGGTCAGCAGCCCGGGGTGGTGGCCTTCGGTCTCGGCGATTTCGCCTACGGCGTTGGTGAACGCCAGGGCGTGCTTGAAGTTCTTGAACAGGAACACGCGTTCCAGCTCCATATGGCCGTCACGTACTTCGATGTTCCAGTCCGGGATTTCGCGAATCAGCTCCGCCAGCTCTTCGTCGGTGACTTTTGGCGCGTCGGCGCGGCAGGCTTCGCAATGGGCTTGGTTCAAGGCATTCATGGGTGTTTTCCAGTTCGAGTTGTTATCGGCAAGGTCGCTCAGGCAGCGACCTTGGGTGGAAACTTCGGTGCGTGCAGGCCCAGCTGCATGGCCTTGTGGACCATGCCCATGATGTCTTCGTGGGCCAGGTCGAACAGGCACTTCATGTTCGGCAGCACGAAATACAGCGGCTGCAGGATGTCGATACGGTACGGGGTACGCATGGCTTCGATCGGGTCGAAGGCCTGGTGTTCAGGCTCGCCAGACAAACTGTAGACGGTCTCTTTCGGTGACGAGAGGATGCCGCCGCCATAGATCTTGCGGCCTTGGGCGGTTTCCATCAGGCCAAACTCGATGGTCATCCAGTACAGGCGTGCCAGGTACACGCGTTGTTCCTTGGTTGCCGCCAGGCCGAGCTTGCCGTAGGTGTGGGTGAATTCGGCGAACCATGGGTTGGTCAGCAGTGGGCAGTGCCCGAAGATCTCGTGGAAGATGTCGGGCTCTTGCAGGTAGTCCAGCTCTTCCGGGGTGCGGATGAACGTGGCGACCGGGAAGCGTTTGCTGGCCAGCAATTCGAAGAAGGTCTGGAAGGGAATCAGCGCCGGAACCCGGGCAACCTGCCAGCCGGTGGTGGCACCCAGCACCTTGTTGATCTCGCCCAGTTGCGGGATACGGTCATGGGGCAGCTTGAGCTGGTCGATGCCGTCCAGGTATTCCTGGCACGCGCGGCCTTCGATCACTTTCAGCTGACGGGTGATCAGGGTGTTCCATACCGCATGCTCTTGCTGCGGGTAATCGATAAAACCATGCGCATCGGGCTCGCGTGCCACGTAGTGCGTCTGTTTCATGAGGCTCTCCTGGTGAGGGCTTTTCTTGTTATGTGCAGGACATGCCTAAGGAATATCCCTTCACTGCCCGTTTTGCACGGGTGCAAGCCGCTGCCGCGCCAGCGGGTGAGGTGGATTTCGTAACGATAATTTTACAAAAGAGCCTGGGTGTCGGAAAATTCGGGGCATACGGCTGATGGTTTCACTGTTTTTGTCAGCTTATCTTTACGACTTTTCCGCGCGATGTTGAAAAACATTGGCGCCTCGAGAGCCCTCATGCGTATCAAAGTGCACTGCCAGAACCGCATTGGCATCCTGCGCGACATCCTCAACCTGCTGGTGGAGTACGGCATCAACGTGCTGCGGGGCGAGGTGGGCGGTGACCATGGCAATGCCATCTACCTGCACTGCCCGAACCTGATCAACCTGCAGTTCCAGGCCTTGCGGCCGAAGTTCGAGGCAATTGCCGGGGTATTTGGCGTCAAGCGCGTGGGCCTGATGCCCAGCGAACGCCGGCACATGGAGCTGAACGCCTTGCTCGGGGCGCTGGACTTCCCGGTGCTGTCGATCGACATGGGCGGCAGCATCGTCGCCGCCAACCGCACGGCAGCGCAGTTGCTGGGGGTGCGCGTGGATGAGGTGCCGGGCATGCCGCTGGCGCGCTATGTGGAAGACTTCGATCTGCCGGAGTTGGTGCGGGCCAACAAGTCGCGCATCAATGGCCTGCGTATCAAGGTCAAAGGTGATGTGTTCCTGGCGGATATCGCACCGCTGCAGTCCGAGCACGATGACAGCGAGGCGTTGGCTGGCGCCGTGCTCACCCTGCACCGTGCCGACCGCATTGGCGAACGCATCTACAACGTGCGCAAGCAGGAACTGCGAGGCTTCGATAGCATCTTCCAAAGCTCGCGGGTGATGGCCGCCGTGGTGCGCGAGGCCCGCCGCATGGCGCCGCTGGATGCGCCGCTGCTGATCGAGGGTGAGACCGGCACCGGCAAGGAGCTGCTGGCACGCGCCTGCCACCTGGCCAGCCCCCGTGGGCAGTCGCCGCTGATGGCGCTCAATTGCGCCGGCTTGCCCGAGTCGATGGCCGAAACCGAGCTGTTCGGTTACGGCCCCGGGGCATTCGAAGGGGCGCGGGCAGAGGGTAAGCTGGGGCTACTTGAACTGACCGCAGGCGGCACGCTGTTCCTTGACGGGGTAGGGGAGATGAGCCCGCGCCTGCAAGTGAAGTTGCTGCGCTTTTTGCAGGACGGTTGTTTTCGCCGGGTGGGCAGCGATGAAGAGGTGTACCTGGATGTGCGGGTGATCTGCGCGACCCAGGTGGATTTGTCCGAGTTGTGCGCGCGCGGCGAGTTTCGTCAGGACCTTTATCACCGCCTGAACGTGTTGTCGCTGCACATTCCGCCTTTGCGCGAATGCATGGATGGGCTGGAAGGGCTGGTGCAACACTTTCTCGACCAGGCCAGCCGACAAATCGGCTGTGCCATGCCGCGGCTTGCGCCGGCGGCGATGGACAAACTTGGGCAATACCATTGGCCGGGCAATGTAAGGCAGTTGGAAAACGTATTGTTCCAGGCGGTTTCTTTATGTGAAGGCGGCGTGGTTAAAAGCGAGCATATACGTTTGCCGGATTATGGCGCGCGGCAACCGCTGGGTGAGTTTTCGCTGGAGGGTGATCTTTCGCAGATTGTCGGGCGCTTTGAAAAAGCGGTGCTGGAAAGTTTGATGGGGGAGTTTTCGAGTAGCCGGGCTTTAGGGAAAAGGCTGGGCGTTTCGCATACAACAATCGCCAACAAGTTAAGGGACTATTCGCTTGGCAAGTCTGCCGATTAGTTGGGCTTTGCAAAAGGTGAAAGGGGCCCGCAGGGCCCCTGATTCAGAAGGTATCAGCCGTTAGAGCAGCCGTTCCCCATCACGCGATATTCGAGAATGTGCTTCTGGCCCTTGGAGTCCTCGTAGGTCATGCGGGCTGGCACGACTTCGCATACGTTGGGCACTTCGCTCATGGAGATGACGCGGGCAATGTCCAGGTGCTGCGAGTAACTGTACTGTTCAACCGGAATCTGCTCGGCATCTTTGGCTTCGCCGGCCATTGCCGCGCCGCAAAGACTGCCAAGTACCAATACCAGTAAAGCTTTCATTTTCTATTTACCTGTCTAAGGTCGTGAGGGGGCACGCGGCGCTTATGGCGCCGCGAGTATTGCTAGTTTTAACTATCGGGATTAGAGGGAGATTAACGTTTGCCTTCGTGGGGGCTGTTACCAGTTGTTAATCGCCTTGCCGTTGCTGGCGAGGTGAATTTTAGGGTTGTGGCCAAGGCCGAAACAGTGGGTCTTTTGATAAAGTGTTTTGACAGAATCTGTAATAATCCTCTGGTAAAGCCCCCCGTTTTTTCGTGGTCAGGGCTGTAATCCGCGTGCCAGAGCACGTTGGCGGAACGGTCGTACCAAATTACTACCAACGTCGAATGGCTTTTGTCGCTCTGGTACAGTTACAAACGGTTCCATACAAAAACAACTATTACACCGAGGTAACACAGATGAGTGCGGCTCCACTGTATCCCGTTCGTCCCGAGGTTGCGGCCACTACCCTGACCGACGAGGCCACCTACAAGGCCATGTACCAGCAATCGGTGATCAACCCGGACGGCTTCTGGCGCGAGCAGGCCCAGCGAATCGACTGGATCAAGCCGTTCACCAAGGTCAAGCAGACCTCCTTCGACGACCATCACGTCGATATCAAATGGTTCGCCGACGGCACTCTGAACGTTTCCTCCAACTGCCTGGATCGCCACCTTGAAGAGCGCGGCGACCAGCTGGCCATCATCTGGGAAGGCGACGACCCTTCCGAACACCGCAACATCACCTACCGCGAGCTGCACGAGCAGGTGTGCAAGTTCGCCAACGCCCTGCGTGGCCAGGACGTGCACCGGGGTGATGTGGTCACCATCTATATGCCGATGATCCCCGAAGCCGTGGTCGCCATGCTGGCCTGCGCCCGCATCGGTGCGATCCACTCGGTGGTGTTCGGTGGTTTCTCGCCCGAGGCGCTGGCTGGCCGTATCATCGACTGCAAGTCCAAGGTGGTGATCACTGCCGACGAGGGCCTGCGTGGCGGCCGCCGCACCCCGCTCAAGGCCAACGTCGACCTGGCGCTGACCAACCCTGAAACCAACAGCGTGCAGAAGATCATCGTGTGCAAGCGTACCGGTGGCGACATTGCCTGGCACCAGCACCGCGACATCTGGTACGAAGACCTGATGAAAGTGGCCTCCAGCCACTGCGCGCCGAAAGAAATGGGGGCCGAGGAAGCGCTGTTCATCCTCTACACCTCCGGCTCAACCGGCAAGCCGAAAGGTGTGCTGCACACCACCGGCGGTTACCTGGTGTATGCCGCACTGACCCATGAGCGGGTATTCGACTACCGCCCAGGTGAAGTGTACTGGTGCACTGCCGACGTGGGCTGGGTCACCGGCCACAGCTACATCGTGTATGGCCCGCTGGCCAATGGCGCCACTACCCTGCTGTTCGAGGGTGTGCCGAACTATCCTGACATCACCCGCGTGTCGAAGATCGTCGACAAGCACAAGGTCAATATCCTCTATACCGCGCCCACTGCCATCCGCGCGATGATGGCCGAAGGGCAGGCGGCTGTTGAAGGTGCCGACGGCTCCAGCCTGCGCCTGCTCGGCTCGGTGGGCGAGCCGATCAACCCCGAAGCCTGGAACTGGTACTACAAGACCGTGGGCAAGGAGCGTTGCCCGATCGTCGATACCTGGTGGCAGACCGAGACCGGTGGCATCCTGATCAGCCCGCTGCCGGGCGCTACCGGCCTGAAGCCGGGTTCGGCTACCCGTCCGTTCTTCGGGGTGGTGCCAGCGCTGGTGGACAACCTGGGCAACCTGATCGACGGTGCTGCCGAGGGCAACCTGGTGATCCTCGACTCCTGGCCGGGCCAGTCGCGTTCGCTGTTCGGCGACCACGATCGCTTCGTCGACACCTACTTCAAAACCTTCCGTGGCATGTACTTCACCGGTGACGGTGCGCGCCGTGACGAGGATGGCTATTACTGGATCACGGGCCGTGTGGATGACGTGCTCAACGTATCCGGGCACCGCATGGGTACCGCCGAGATCGAAAGTGCCATGGTGGCCCACGCGAAGGTGGCCGAGGCTGCAGTGGTTGGCGTGCCGCACGACATCAAAGGGCAGGGCATCTATGTGTATGTCACCCTCAATGCCGGTATCGAGGCCAGCGAGCAACTGCGCCTGGAACTGAAGAACTGGGTGCGCAAGGAAATCGGCCCGATCGCCTCGCCGGATGTGATCCAGTGGGCACCGGGGCTGCCGAAAACCCGTTCGGGCAAGATCATGCGCCGTATCCTGCGCAAGATTGCCACCGGTGAGTACGATGCGTTGGGCGATATCTCGACCCTGGCCGACCCGGGCGTGGTGCAACACCTGATCGATACCCACAAGGCAATGAGCCTCGCTTCGGCCTGACAGTGAAGCAGGGCTGTGTGAACAGAAAACCCCGCCCGGGCAACCGGGCGGGGTTTTTGCTTGACTGTTACCCGACATTCATCGGTAACTGTTCTGTCACCGGCCTTGCACATGTTCGGGGCGCGAGGAAACAACGCGGACCTGTTTCGGTGCGTTCACGCAGCCATTTTCTTCAACGCGGCACGCTCCACTTGCCGTAGTACAAGGCTTTGCCAATAATAGGCCCAGGAATTGCTAGGTCTATAGGTTCTATTTCTTGTGCCTTCGCATATTTTGCGCTGGTCGTCAATATCGCCCGCAGCGGTTTCAGGCGCTTCTGTAAGTAGTTGTCGCTTTGAAGAAATATCGACTACCGGGCTGTCGCTAAAATGCCACTCACTCGCTCGTGGTCTGCGACCTTGGTCGAACCCTGCGCGGCTCGCGTTGTACCCATTCGCATATCGGGCAGCCGTTACCTGCCTTGTATTGCCCCGTACCGATGGAGTTACCTGATGAAGAAGCTCGCACTGCTTGGCGCCCTGGCGCTATCCGTATTTTCCCTGGTGTCGCAGGCCGATGAAAAACCGCTGAAAATCGGCATTGAAGCCGCCTACCCACCCTTCGCCTTCAAGCAGCCCGATGGCAGCATCGCCGGTTTCGACTACGACATCGGCAACGCCCTGTGCGAAGAGATGAAAGCCAAGTGCACTTGGGTCGAGCAGGAGTTCGACGGCCTGATCCCGGCGCTGAAAGTGCGCAAGATCGACGCCATCCTGTCGTCCATGTCGATCACCGAGGACCGCAAGAAGTCGGTCGACTTCACCAAGCGTTACTACCTCACGCCGGCGCGCCTGGTGATGAAGGAAGGCACCACGGTCAGCGAAAGCCTGGATGAGCTGAAAGGCAAGAAGATCGGCGTGCAGCGTGGCTCGATCCATGACCGCTTCGCCAAGGAAGTACTGGGCGCCAAAGGTGCCACCGTGGTGCCTTACGGCACCCAGAACGAAATCTACCTGGATGTAGCCGCTGGCCGCCTGGACGGCACCGTGGCCGACGCCACCCTGCTGGAAGACGGCTTCCTCAAGACCGACGCGGGTAAAGGCTTCGCCTTCGTAGGCCCGTCCTTTACCGATGCCAAGTACTTCGGTGACGGTATCGGTATTGCTGTGCGCAAAGGTGACAAGGCCAACGTCGACCGCATCAACGCGGCCATCGACGCCATCCGTGCCAACGGCAAGTACAAAGAAATCGAGAAGAAGTACTTCAACTTCGACATCTACGGTCCAGACTCGAACTAAGACGTCGGGTTTCACCTGTGCAATGGTGCAAACAGCAGAGGCTCTGAGGTTTGCACCATTTTTCATTCTTTAGGTCGAGGACCTCATCATGTTGAAAGGCTACGGGGCAGTCATCCTCGACGGGGCGTGGCTGACGCTTCAGCTCGCCCTGTCGTCGATGGCCCTGGCCATCGTGCTCGGCCTGATCGGAGTGGCGCTGCGCTTGTCGCCGGTGCGCTGGCTGGCCTGGCTGGGCGACCTGTATTCCACGGTGATCCGTGGTATTCCGGACCTGGTCCTGATCCTGCTGATCTTCTACGGCGGGCAAGACATCATCAACCGGGTGGCACCGCTGTTCGGCTACGAAGACTACATCGACCTGAATCCGTTGGTTGCCGGTATCGGCACGCTGGGCTTCATTTTTGGCGCCTACCTCTCGGAAACCTTCCGCGGTGCTTTCCTGGGCATTCCCAAGGGTCAGGCCGAGGCCGGCGTGGCGTATGGCATGAGCCCGCGCCAGGTGTTCTTCCGCATCCAGGTGCCGCAAATGATTCGCCTGGCGATCCCGGGCTTCACCAACAACTGGCTGGTACTCACCAAGGCCACCGCGCTGATCTCGGTCGTCGGCCTGCAGGACATGATGTTCAAGGCCAAGCAGGCGGCCGATGCCACCCGCGAGCCTTTCACCTTCTTCCTGGCGGTGGCGGCACTGTACCTGGTGCTGACCAGCGTCTCGCTGCTGGCCCTGAAGTATCTGGAGCGCCGCTACTCGGTGGGCGTCAAGGTGGCTGAACTATGATCTTCGACTACAACGTCGTCTGGGATGCTTTGCCGATGTACTTCGGCGGCCTGCTGACCACCCTCAAGCTGTTGGCGATTTCGCTGTTCTTCGGGCTGCTGGCGGCCATTCCGCTGGGCCTGATGCGCGTGTCGAAACAGCCGGCGATCAACCTGACTGCGTGGCTGTACACCTACGTGATCCGCGGCACACCCATGCTGGTGCAGCTGTTCCTGATCTACTACGGCCTGGCGCAGTTCGAAGCGGTGCGCGAAAGCTTCCTCTGGCCGCTGCTGTCCAGCGCCACCTTCTGCGCGTGCCTGGCGTTCGGCATCAACACCAGCGCCTACACCGCCGAAATCATTGCCGGCAGCCTCAAGGCCACGCCCCATGGCGAGATCGAGGCGGCCAAGGCCATGGGCATGTCGCGCATGAAAATGTACCGGCGCATCCTGCTGCCCTCGGCCTTGCGCCGGGCGCTGCCGCAGTACAGCAACGAAGTGATCATGATGCTGCAAACCACCAGCCTGGCGTCGATCGTCACCCTGATCGACATCACCGGTGCCGCACGCACGGTCAACGCCCAGTACTACCTGCCTTTCGAGGCCTACATCACGGCGGGCGTGTTCTATCTGTGCCTGACCTTCATCCTGGTGCGCCTGTTCAAGATGGCCGAACGCCGCTGGCTCGGCTACCTGGCGCCGCGCAAGCACTGACCGCTCTGTGAGAATCGACAGCATGTACAAACTCGAAGTCCAAGACCTGCACAAGCGTTACGGCAGCCACGAAGTGCTCAAGGGCGTATCGCTGGCGGCCAAGGCCGGCGACGTCATTAGCATCATCGGCTCCAGTGGTTCGGGCAAGTCGACCTTCCTGCGCTGCATCAACCTGCTGGAGCAGCCGCACGCGGGCAAGATCCTGCTCAACAACGAAGAGCTTAAGCTGGTGGCCGGCAAGGACGGCGCGCTGAAGGCTGCCGACCCGCGTCAGTTGCAGCGCATGCGCTCGCGCCTGTCGATGGTGTTCCAGCACTTCAACCTGTGGTCGCACATGACCGCACTGGAAAACATCATCGAAGCGCCGGTGCATGTGTTGGGTGTGAACAAGAAGGAAGCGCTGGAAAAGGCCGAGCATTACCTGGCCAAGGTGGGTGTTGCCCACCGCAAGGACGCCTTCCCCGGGCATATGTCGGGGGGCGAGCAACAACGTGTGGCAATTGCCCGCGCACTGGCCATGGAGCCGGAGGTTATGCTGTTCGACGAACCGACCTCGGCACTGGACCCTGAGCTGGTGGGCGATGTCCTCAAGGTGATGCAGGCGCTGGCCCAGGAAGGCCGCACCATGGTGGTGGTGACCCACGAAATGGGCTTTGCCCGTGAGGTGTCCAACCAGTTGGTGTTCCTGCACAAAGGCTTGGTGGAAGAAACCGGCTGCCCGCGTGAAGTGCTGGCCAACCCGCAGTCGGAGCGCCTGAAGCAGTTCCTCTCCGGCAGCCTGAAGTAAAAGCTGCATTTTTGCACCAGAATAGGGCATGCTGCGCGGCGAGCGCAGCCTGACCCGGCGCACAGACTCGAACGACCTCAGGTTTCGGACCGCACCCTATGACCACCCAGCGAATCGGTTTTCTCATTTGGCCCAGCACCAGGCCCTTGACCCTGGCGCTGGCCGAGGAAGTGTTGCTGGTGGCGCAGCGGGTGCACCCGGATGTGGTCTACGAAATGGCCTTCCTGCAGGCGGAGCCGGCGCAAGAGGGTGGCTGGCGCCTGCCGGGCGAGCCGTGGACTGGCCGCCTGGAGGGGTGCCACAAGCTGTTTCTGGTTGCTGACGAGCCGCCTGCGGGAGTAGGGGCAGCCTTGTCGGCTGCTCTCAAGCAGCAGGCGCGCAGCGGTTGCATGATCGGTGGCCTGTCTGCCGGGGTTTATCCTCTGGCGATGCTCGGCTTGCTCGACGGTTATCGTGCTGCCGTGCACTGGCGCTGGCAGGATGATTTTGCCGAGCGCTTTCCTAAGGTCATCGCCACCAGTCACCTGTTCGACTGGGACCGCGACCGGCTGACGGCCTGTGGAGGCATGGCCGTAACCGACCTGCTGCTGGCCGTGCTGGCCCGCGATCATGGGGCGGAGCTGGCGGGGGCTGTTTCGGAAGAGTTGGTGGTAGAGCGCATCCGGGAGGGTGGTGAGCGCCAGCGCATTCCGCTGCAGAACCGCCTGGGCTCCAGCCACCCCAAGCTGACCCAGGCGGTGCTGTTGATGGAAGCCAACATCGAAGAGCCGCTGACCACCGACGAAATTGCCCAGCATGTGTGCGTGTCGCGCCGGCAGCTGGAGCGCATCTTCAAGCAGTACCTGAATCGCGTGCCGAGCCAATATTATCTAGAGCTGCGGCTGAACAAGGCGCGGCAGATGCTCATGCAGACCAGCAAGTCGATCATCCAGATCGGGTTGTCTTGTGGCTTTTCGTCGGGGCCGCATTTTTCCAGTGCCTATCGCAACTTCTTTGGTGCGACGCCACGGGAAGACCGTAATCAACGGCGTAGCAGCAGCCCGTTCGAACTCAGCTCGGCACCGGCTGAAAAAGGCTGATATTTTCTTCCGCTGTGCCGGCCTCTTCGCGGGTGAACCCGCTTCCACAGGATTAACGCAGCAGCTGGATTTTGCGGAGTCCCTGTGGGAGCGGGTTCACCCGCGAAGAGGTCGGCACAAGCAGCATCCATTCTTCAGGTGAACACCCGTTCACCCAGCCCCCTCTCTCCCGTACACTGCGCGATTGCGACAGTGTTTGTCGCATTGCCGAAAACCTTGCCAAAACTGGGTTTTGCGCTGTAACAAGTTGTCGCTTGGCCGCAAGGACAGGCGCGGATCAGTCCTTACAATCCCCCCATCGCTCGCCACTTCCAGGCCAGCGTTCCTCTTCAGGAGACTCAGATGTCCGTTGAGCAAGCCCCGGTGCAACGTGCCGATTTCGACCAGGTCATGGTCCCCAACTATTCTCCGGCGGCCTTCATTCCTGTGCGAGGCGAGGGTTCCCGCGTTTGGGATCAGTCGGGTCGCGAGCTGATCGACTTTGCCGGTGGCATCGCGGTAAACGCCCTGGGTCACTGCCACCCGGCACTGGTCAAGGCCCTGACCGAGCAGGCCAACACCCTCTGGCACGTATCCAACGTGTTCACCAACGAGCCGGCCCTGCGCCTGGCCCACAAACTGGTGGATGCCACCTTTGCCGACCGGGCGTTCTTCTGCAACTCTGGCGCCGAATCCAACGAGGCCGCTTTCAAGCTGGCCCGTCGCGTTGCGCATGACCGCTTCGGCCCGGAAAAGCACGAAATCATCGCCACCGTGAACAGCTTCCACGGTCGTACCCTGTTTACCGTCAGCGTTGGTGGCCAGCCGAAGTACTCCGATGGCTTCGGCCCCAAGATCACCGGCATCAGCCACGTGCCCTACAACGACCTGGAAGCGCTGAAGGCACAGATTTCCGACAAGACCTGCGCCGTGGTGATCGAGCCGATCCAGGGCGAGAGCGGCGTGGTGCCGGCCGACAAGGCCTACCTGGAAGGCGCGCGCAAGCTGTGCGACGAGCACAACGCCCTGCTGATCTTCGACGAAGTGCAGACCGGCGTGGGCCGTACCGGTTCGCTGTATGCCTACCAGCACTACGGCGTGACGCCAGACATCCTGACCAGCGCCAAGAGCCTGGGCGGCGGCTTCCCGATCGGCGCCATGCTGACCACCACCGAGCTGGCCAAACACCTGGCCGTCGGCACCCACGGCACCACCTATGGTGGCAACCCGCTGGGCTGCGCTGTTGCCTGTGCCGTGCTGGATGTGGTCAACACCCCGGAAACCCTGGCCGGCATCAAGGCCAAGCATGAGCGCTTCAAGACCCGTCTGGAGCAGATTGGCCAGAAGTACAACCTGTTCAGCCAGGTACGGGGCGTTGGCCTGCTGCTGGGCTGCGTGCTGACCGAAGCCTGGCAAGGCAAGGCCAAGGACGTACTCAACGCTGCCGAGAAAGAAGGCGTGATGGTGCTGCAGGCCGGCCCGGACGTGGTCCGCTTCGCGCCAAGCCTGGTGGTTGAAGACGCCGACATCGATGAAGGCCTGGATCGCTTCGAGCGCGCCGTGGCCACCCTGACCAAAGGCTGATCCGCCTGCGGCCACTTCGCCGGCCCCAGCCATGGCTGAGCCGGGCCGGCGATACCCGATTCCAGTGCAGGGGCCCGTGCGCCTGCCGTTTTTCCGTGCCGCCGTAAGTGGCCCGTATTCCAAAGGAGTGACACCATGCTGGTGATGCGCCCCGCGCAAATGGCTGATCTGAACGAAGTGCAGCGCATGGCTGCAGACAGCCCCATTGGTGTCACCTCGCTGCCGGACGACGCTGCTCGCCTGGGCGACAAGATCGCCGCTTCCGAGACTTCCTTCGCCGCCGAGGTCATCTTCAACGGTGAAGAAAGCTACTTCTTCGTGCTCGAAGACAGCGAAACCGGCAAGCTGGCCGGCTGCTCGGCCATTGTGGCGTCAGCGGGCTACTCCGAGCCGTTCTACAGCTTCCGTAACGAAACGTTCGTGCATGCCTCGCGCGAGCTGAAGATTCACAACAAGATTCACGTGCTGTCGCTGTGTCATGATCTGACCGGCAACAGCCTGCTGACCAGCTTCTATGTATTGCCAGAGCTGGTGAACAGTGGCTGGGCCGAGCTTAATTCGCGCGGTCGCCTGCTGTTCATGGCCGCGCATCCGGAGCGTTTCGCCGACTCGGTCGTGACCGAAATCGTCGGTTTCAGCGACGAGCAGGGCGAATCGCCGTTCTGGGATGCCATCGGCCGCAATTTCTTCGACCTCAACTATGCCGACGCCGAGCGCCTGTGTGGCCTTAAAAGCCGCACCTTCCTCGCCGAACTGATGCCGCACTACCCCATCTATGTGCCGCTGCTGCCTGATGAAGCGCAGGAAGCCATGGGCCAGGTGCACCCGCGCGCGCAGATCACCTTCGACATCCTCATGCGCGAAGGCTTCGAGACCGAGCACTACATCGACATCTTCGACGGCGGCCCGACCTTGCATGCGCGTACCTCGGGCATTCGCTCGATCGCTCAGAGCCGGGTAGTGCCGGTGAAAATCGAAGAAGCGCCAGCCAACGGCGGGCGCCCGTACCTGGTCTGCAACGGCCAGCTCCAGGACTACCGCGCGGTGCTGCTGGACCTCGACTGGGTACCCGGCAAACCGGTAAGCCTGAGCGTGGCGGCAGCCGATGCACTGGGTGTGGGCGAGGGCGCCAGCGTGCGCCTGGTGGCGGTCTGAGGTCTGGCGACAGACGTTTCGGGATTGATGCGTTAGCAGAGTTTCGCGCCGGCCGATGCCGTCGCACAAGGAGATAGCATGATCGTTCGTCCTGTACGCAGCAGCGATTTGCCTGCGTTGATCGAATTGGCACGCAGCACCGGTACCACCGGGCTGACCACGCTGCCGGCCAACGAAGAGCGCCTGGGGCATCGCGTTGGCTGGGCGGAAAAAAGCTTCCGTGGCGAGGCCGAGCGTGGCGACACTGACTACCTGTTCGTGCTGGAAAACGACGAAGGCCTGGTGGTGGGCATCAGTGCCATTGCCGGTGCTGTCGGCCTGCGCGAGCCCTGGTACAACTACCGGGTCGGCCTGACCGTCAGTGCCTCGCAGGAGCTGAAGATCTACCGCGAAATCCCCACGCTGTTCCTGGCCAACGACCTGACCGGCAACTCCGAGCTGTGCTCGTTGTTCCTGCGCAGCGACTACCGCTCCGGTCTGAATGGCCGCCTGCTGTCACGCGCGCGCATGCTGTTCATTGCCGAGTTCCCCGAGCTGTTCGGCAAGAAGATCATTGCCGAAATGCGCGGCATGTCGGACGAGCAGGGGCGTTCGCCGTTCTGGGAAAGCCTGGGCCGGCACTTCTTCAAGATGGAGTTCAGCCAGGCGGACTACCTCACTGGTGTGGGCAACAAGTCGTTCATCGCCGAGCTGATGCCCAAGTTCCCGCTGTACACCTGCTTCCTGTCCGAAGCGGCGCGCAATGTGATCGGCCGTGTGCACAAGGACACCGAGCCGGCGCTGGCCATGCTCAAGCAGGAAGGCTTCAACTACCAGGGCTACGTCGACATCTTCGATGCTGGCCCGGCCATCGAATGCGACACCGCCAGGATCCGCGCCGTGCGCGAGAGCCAGACCCTGGTGCTGGCGGTCGGTACGCCGGGCGATGACGCCACCCCTTACATCATCCACAACCGCAAGCGCGACGACTGCCGTATCACGGCTGCACCTGCGCGGTTGGCCGCCGGAACCCTGGTGGTCGACCCGCTGACCGCCAAGCGCCTGCGCATGGGGGCTGGCGACAATGTGCGTGCGGTGCCGCTGTCGGCTAGCCGGGAGGCCCAGTAAATGACCACGCATTTAATCGCAGGCAATTGGCAGGCCGGCCAGGGCGAAGCCCTGCAGTCGCTGAACCCGGTGACCCAGGCCGTGATCTGGCAAGGGCAGGGCGCCGACGCCAGCCAGGTGGAGGCCGCCGTGCAGGCCGCGCGCCAGGCGTTCCCGGCCTGGGCGCAATTGAGCCTGGAAGCGCGCATCGATGTGCTGGAGAAGTTCGCGGCGCAGTTGAAAGCGCACGCTGAAGCCATGGCCCAGTGCATCGGCGAGGAAACCGGCAAGCCGCTGTGGGAATCGGCGACCGAAGTCACCAGCATGATCAACAAGGTGGCGATTTCGGTGCAAAGCTACCGCGAGCGCACCGGCGAAAAGAGTGGCCCGCTGGCCGATGCCACGGCGGTGTTGCGGCACAAGCCCCACGGCGTGGTGGCCGTCTTCGGCCCTTACAACTTCCCCGGCCACTTGCCTAACGGCCACATTGTGCCGGCGTTGTTGGCAGGCAATTGCGTGGTGTTCAAGCCCAGTGAGCTGACCCCCAAAGTGGCCGAGCTGACCGTCAATTGCTGGATCGCCGCTGGCTTGCCGGCGGGTGTGCTGAACCTGGTGCAGGGCGCACGCGAAACCGGTGTAGCGCTGGCTGCCAACCCAGGCATCGATGGCCTGTTCTTCACCGGCTCCAGCCGCACCGGCAACCTGCTGCACCAGCAGTTCGCCGGCCGCCCGGACAAGATCCTGGCCCTGGAAATGGGGGGCAACAACCCGCTGGTGGTGGACGAGGTCAAGGACATCGACGCGGCGGTGTACACCATTATCCAGTCGGCGTTCATTTCTGCCGGCCAGCGCTGCACCTGTGCCCGGCGCCTGCTGGTGCCGCAAGGTGCCTGGGGTGATGCGCTGATCGCGCGCCTGGTCGAAGTGTGCAAAACCATCACGGTAGGTGCGTTCGATGAGCAACCGGCGCCGTTCATGGGCTCGGTGATCTCGCTGCACGCGGCGCAGGCGCTGATGGCGGCGCAGGCCGAGCTGGTTGCCAACGGTGGCGTGAAGCTGCTGGAAATGACCCAGCCGCAGGCCGATGCCGCGCTGCTGACCCCGGGCATCGTCGATGTCACTGGCGTGGCCGGGCGACCGGACGAAGAGTTCTTCGGCCCACTGCTGCAAGTCATCCGTTATGCCGACTTCGATGCGGCCATCGATGAAGCCAACAACACGCAGTACGGCCTGGCCGCCGGGTTGTTGTCCGACTCCCGCGCCCGCTACCAGTACTTCTGGCTGCGCAGCCGTGCCGGCATCGTCAACTGGAACAAGCAACTGACCGGTGCCGCCAGCAGCGCGCCGTTCGGCGGTGTGGGCGCCAGTGGCAACCACCGCGCCAGCGCCTATTACGCGGCTGACTATTGCGCTTACCCCGTGGCTTCGCTGGAGACCGCCAGCCTTGCCTTGCCGGCGACGTTGACGCCGGGCGTCACCCTATAACAACAGGTCACGGAGCCTAGCCGATGAAATCCTATGAAGTGAATTTTGATGGCCTGGTGGGGCCTACCCACAACTATGGCGGCCTGTCCTACGGCAACGTGGCTTCGCAAAGCAACAGCCAGCAGGGTTCCAACCCGCGTGAAGCCGCGCGCCAGGGCCTGGCGAAAATGAAGGCGCTGGCTGACCTGGGCTTCAAGCAAGGCGTGCTGGCGCCGCAGGAACGCCCGGATGTGGCCGCCCTGCGCCGCCTGGGCTTCAGCGGCAGCGATGCGGAAGTGATCCAGCGTGCGGCTAAAGAAGCGATGCCGCTGCTGGTGGCCAGCTGCTCGGCATCGAGCATGTGGGTGGCCAACGCGGCCACGGTCAGCCCCAGTGCCGACACCGCGGATGGCCGCGTGCATTTCACCGCTGCCAACCTGAACTGCAAGTACCACCGCAGCATCGAGCACCCGACCACCAGCCGTGTGCTGGGCGCCATGTTCAACAACGAGAACCACTTTGCCCACCACGCCGCATTGCCTGCCGTGGCACAGTTCGGTGACGAGGGCGCGGCCAACCACACGCGCTTCTGCCGTGCCTATGGCGAGCCGGGCGTTGAGTTCTTCGTTTACGGCCGCAGTGCCTTCGACAGCCGCTACCCGGCCCCGCAGAAGTACCCGGCCCGGCAAACCCTGGAGGCCTCGCAGGCCGTGGCCCGGCTGCATGGGCTGAGTGATGGCGGTGTGGTCTACGCTCAACAGAACCCGTCGGTGATCGACCAGGGCGTGTTCCACAACGATGTGATTTCGGTGGGTAACGGCGAGGTGCTGTTCTACCACGAGGACGCCTTCCTGGAGACCGACACGGTGCTTGGCCAGCTGCGAGCTAAACTGGCCAGCAAGGGTGGCAACTTCCAGTCTATCTGTGTGCCACGGGCGGCGGTGACGGTTGAGGATGCGGTGCGTTCCTACCTGTTCAACAGCCAGCTGCTCAGCCGCGACGACGGTTCCATGCTGCTGGTGGTGCCGGAAGAGTGCCGCAACAACGAGCGGGTTTGGGCCTACCTGGGCCAGCTGACCAGCCAGGGTGGCGCGGTGAAGGAGGTCAAGGTGTTCGACCTCAAGCAGAGCATGCAAAACGGCGGTGGCCCGGCTTGCCTGCGTTTGCGCGTGGCGTTGAAAGAAACGGAACTGGCAGCGGTCAACCAAGGCGTTATCATGACCGCCCCGCTGTACGACACCTTGCTGCAGTGGGTCGACAAGCACTACCGCGACCGCCTGGGCGAAGCGGACTTGGCCGACCCGCAACTGCTGGTGGAGTGCCGTACAGCACTGGATGAATTGACCCAGATCCTGAAGTTGGGCTCGGTATACCCGTTCCAACGCCAACCTTGAAGAGAGACTTTGCAATGACCGACGCCCTGCGCCTGATCCTCGAAGATGAAGACGGCACCCAGCTGGAAACCTCCTGCACCCGTTTTGCCGTGGTCTGGCAAGGCAAGGAAGTGTGGATTCAGCAGGACGGCCGTGGCCAGCTGCTGATCGGTGTGGATGTCGAAGAAGACGACACCGAGTATGCCAACCTGCTGCTGCGCCCGATGGCCACCAATCTGGTCAGCCTGCAGCTGGAAATGGAGCCGGCCGAGGTTGGCGAAGACGACGATCACGTCCATGGCCCTGACTGCGGACACCACCACTAAGGAAGCCCTTATGCTCGCCCTTGGCAAATTGCTTGAGCTGACCCTCACCGATCACGAACCGGCCGAGAAGACCCAAGTGACACCCAAGGGCGCGCGTTTGCGCTGGTTGGGGGAGGGCGCGCTGGAAGTACGCCCGCCCGAAAACGAAGATTGCGGGCTGGACTTGCTGTTGTCTGCCGGTATTCATGGCAACGAAACGGCGCCGATCGAATTGCTCGAGCGGCTGCTGCACGGCGTGGCCAATGGCAAGATCAAGCCTAAGGCTCGGTTGCTGTTCCTGTTCGGCAACCCAGCGGCCATCCGCAAGGGTGAGCGCTTTATCGAGCAGGACATCAACCGGCTGTTCAACGGCCGCCATGAGCTTTCCAGTGGTTTCGAGGCTTTGCGTGCCGCGGAGCTTGAGCAGTTCGCCCGGGTGTTCTTTAGCAAGCCGGGGCGCAGCCGCCTGCATTACGACCTGCATACCGCCATTCGCGGTTCGAAGATCGAGCAATTCGCCTTGTACCCTTATAAAGAGGGGCGCAAGCATTCTCGTCGTGAGTTGGCGCGCCTGGCGGCAGCGGGCATGGAGGCGGTGCTGCTGCAGAGCAAATCCTCCATCACTTTCAGTGCCTTCACCTATGAACAGCTGGATGCTGAAGCCTTCACCCTGGAGCTTGGCAAGGCTCGCCCGTTCGGCCAGAACGAGCAAGTCAACCTCGACAAGCTGGAAGAGCGGCTGATCCGCATCATCGAGGCTACCGAGCCAGAGGGCGAGGGTTCGCTGGATGGCCTGCAACTGTTCAGCGTGTCTCGCGAAATCATCAAGCACAGCGACAGCTTCCACCTGCACCTGCCGGCGGACATCGAGAACTTCTCCGAACTGAGCAAGGGGTATCTGTTGGCCGAGGATCTGGCTGAGATGCGCTGGGTGGTCGAAGAGGAGGGGGCACGCATCATTTTCCCCAACCCCAGGGTCAAGAACGGTTTGCGGGCAGGTATTCTGATCGTGCCGGATTCTGGGCAGCGCCTGGGATGAATGGCCGCCCGGGCTGGGGCGCATGGCAGTGCATCACCACCATGCGTATCAGCCTGGTACTAGTAATAGAGGCGTGGTGGCAGGCCTAGCTCGAGCCGTAGGGCGTTCTCGGTGAACGGCGAGGGGTTGGTGTCGGTCGGCGGTGTTGCCGGGTCGTTGTCGAAATCATAGAAAACGCCAGTCTCCAGGCCTATCGCTTGCAGTTGCGCCGCGTTTACCTGAACTTCCCTGTAATCGAAGGTCTCGATCGTCTGGCTACCCGGTACGGTAGTGCCTTTAAAAGCATTGTAGGCTTCACACAAGCAGCGGTAGAAGTCCAGCAGTGGCAGGTTTTCGCTGTCCGAGCGCGCAAGGTTAAGCGCCAGGTCGCCGCCCTCGGCGGGCCAGCCGGATACCCACTGCATCCTTTCGTTTTGCTGCAGGTAATGGTCATTCTCGGTGGGGTCTGAAACGTGTACCTCAAAGCGGGTGGCCGTTCGGGTTTCGCTGATCCGTATCCACGAGCGCCTGGCCAGTTGGGTCAGTAATCGCTGGCCACAAGCGGTATGGCGCAGGAAGGTGAGATGATTGTTGACTGCCTGGGTGAAGCTGATGCTGCCTTTTATCTCGAAGGTGGCACTGGCCAGGCTGTCCAAGGGCGCTGCAAGGGGGGCTTGGAAACGTTCGTCGCCGGGTTTTCCTCGCGCATAGAGGCCCGATCCGTGAGGGTTGCCGATCAGAACATGGCCGGTGAGGATGAGGTCGGCCGAGGCACTGTTGATGAATGTCAGTCCTGTGCCCACGGTAATGTCGATAGTGTTTGATTCCGTGAACACTTCCGTGACGCCACCGCCTGTCTTGATGGTGTTCCTGCCGGCTCCAGCCAGGATGATCAGGGGGATTTGCACATCATCGGCAACGCTGATTTTGGTGCCGCCGTCTTTCGTCTTGAGGATGAGTGTTTGGTGGGGCGTTGGCGCGAGGATGAAGCGCTTGCCGTTGACCACGGCGCGCAGGTGGCAATCGTAGGTCGAGATCTCGATGTTCGCACCGGCGGTACGGCTCTCGATCACCATATGGTGTCGGGCCGGGATCCGGTTTCCGTCGAGCAAGACCTGTTCGAGATAGATTTCCTGCTGGTCGTCGCTGTACTCGATAAGGTGATGCAGGGTCTTGTCGGGCGTGGCCGTGTCCTTGCGCTGGGTGTAACCACTGGTTCTTCCGGAAATGAAATAGGTCGGTTTGGGATTCATATTGTTACCTCGAATGCACTGGGCTGCCTGTGATGAAGGTGGCACGGCAGGCAAGGTAAGCGTGGTGACGCGAAGCATCGCGGTAATTATCTAGCGCATGCAGCTGGCATCTTCATGCGCCTGTGAGGTCGAGTTTTGGATCCTGTCTCGGATGAAAACCTTTTAATTCACCGCCTGTTCCATTTTCCCTTCCCGTGGGCGGTAATTGGCTTGCCAGTGGCGAAAGGCTGCATTTAGCATCCGGTCATGTCAGTTTCGTTTGCAAGGGCGCCAAAAGCCGTCCGATCGACGCTTTCTTTTGCATAAACACACTGCACCGAGCTTGCAGGACCGATATAATGCGGCCCTTTGCCGTCGTTTCGTCGACGTGTTTGCCCACCAGGGCCGCCGTTTCCGTGGAAGAACCTATGAAAAGCGCAGAAATCCGTGAAGCCTTCCTTCGCTTCTTCGAAGAGCAGGGCCATACCCGAGTCGCCTCCAGTTCGCTGATCCCGAACAACGACCCGACCTTGCTGTTCACCAATGCCGGCATGAACCAGTTCAAGGACTGCTTCCTCGGCGCGGAGAAGCGTGCCTACACCCGTGCCGTCAGCAGCCAGAAGTGCGTGCGCGCCGGTGGCAAGCACAACGACCTGGAAAACGTCGGTTACACCGCGCGTCACCATACGTTCTTCGAAATGCTGGGCAACTTCAGCTTCGGCGACTACTTCAAGCGCGATGCGATCACCTTCGCCTGGACCTTCCTGACCTCGGAGCAATGGCTGAACCTGCCCAAGGAAAAGCTCTGGGTCACCGTCTACGCCACTGACGACGAAGCCTACGACATCTGGACGAAGGAAGTCGGCGTGCCGGAAGAGCGCATGGTGCGCATCGGCGACAACAAAGGCGCCCCGTACGCCTCCGACAACTTCTGGACCATGGGCGACACCGGCCCGTGCGGCCCATGCACCGAGATTTTCTACGACCACGGCCCGGACATCTGGGGCGGCCCACCCGGCTCGCCAGAAGAAGACGGCGACCGTTACATCGAGATCTGGAACAACGTTTTCATGCAGTTCAACCGCACCGCCGACGGCGTGCTGCACCCGCTGCCAGCGCCGTCGGTAGACACCGGCATGGGCCTGGAGCGTGTCAGCGCCGTGCTGCAGCACGTGCACTCGAACTACGAGATCGACCTGTTCCAGAACCTGCTGGCGGCGGCTGCCAAGGCCATCGGTTGCAGCAACGACGGCCAGGCCTCGCTGAAAGTGGTGGCCGATCATATCCGTTCGTGCGGTTTCCTGATCGCCGACGGCGTGCTGCCTTCCAACGAAGGCCGTGGCTATGTGCTGCGCCGCATCATCCGCCGCGCCTGCCGTCACGGTAACAAGCTGGGTGCCAAGGGCAGCTTCTTCTACCAGATCGTCGCCGCACTGGCCGCCGAAATGGGCGAGGCCTTCCCAGAGCTGAAGAGCCAGCAAGCGCACATCGAGCGCGTGCTCAAGGCCGAGGAAGAGCAGTTTGCCAAGACCCTGGAGCAGGGCCTGCGTATTCTTGAGCAAGACCTGGCTCAGCTTAAAGGCGACGTGGTACCGGGCGACGTGGTGTTCAAGCTGTACGACACCTACGGCTTCCCGATGGACCTGACCGCCGACATTGCCCGTGAGCGTGAGCTGACCATCGACGAAGCCGGTTTCGAGCGCGAAATGGACGCCCAGCGTGAGCGTGCCCGCTCCGCCAGCGCCTTCGGCATGGACTACAACAGCCTGGTCAAGGTCGACACCGCCACCGAGTTTCTCGGCTACGACGTCACCGAAGGCCAGGGCAAGATCATCGCCCTGTACAAGGACGGCCAGTCCGTTGACCAGCTGGGTGAAGGCGAGCAGGGCGTGGTCGTGCTCGACCGTACGCCGTTCTATGCCGAATCCGGCGGCCAGGTGGGTGACACCGGCTTCCTGCAGGCTGGCGCTGCGCGCTTCGACGTGCGCGACACCACCAAGACCGGTGGTGCCTTCCTGCACCACGGCGTGGTCGCCAGCGGTGCGCTGGTCATCGGCTCGCCGGTCGAGGCCAAGGTCGATGCCGACGTGCAGCACGCCACCTCGCTGAACCACTCCGCCACCCACCTGCTGCACGAAGCGCTGCGCCAGGTACTGGGCGAGCACGTACAGCAGAAGGGCTCGCTGGTCGACAGCCAACGCCTGCGTTTCGACTTCAGCCACTTCGAGGCGGTGAAACCGGAGCAGATCAAGGCCCTGGAAGACATCGTCAACCGCGAAGTGCGCAAGAACACCCCGGTGGAAACCGAACTGACCGACATCGAAACCGCCAAGGCCAAAGGCGCCATGGCGCTGTTCGGCGAGAAGTACGGCGACACCGTGCGTGTACTGAGCATGGGCGGTGATTTCTCGGTTGAGCTGTGCGGCGGTATTCACGCCAAGCGCACCGGTGACATCAGCCTGTTCAAGATCATCAGCGAAGGCGGCGTGGCCTCTGGCGTACGCCGTATCGAAGCCGTTACCGGCGCAGCAGCGCTGGCCTACCTGAACGCTGCCGAAGAGCAGGTCAAGGAAGCCGCGCAACTGGTGAAAGGTAATCGCGACAACCTGATCGACAAGCTGTCGGCTGTGCTTGAGCGCAACCGCCAGCTGGAGAAGCAGCTGGAACAGCTGCAGGCCAAGGCCGCCAGCGCCGCCGGAGACGATCTCTCCAATGCGGCCGTTGAGGTCAAGGGCGCCAAGGTGCTTGCTGCCCGCCTGGATGGGCAGGACGGCAAGGCTTTGCTGGCCCTGGTCGATCAACTGAAGAACAAGCTCGGCCACGCAGTGATCCTGCTGGGCAGCGAGCATGAGGGCAAGGTTGTGCTGGTGGCCGGCGTAACCAAGGACCTCTCCAGCCAACTCAAGGCTGGCGATCTGATGAAACAAGCCGCTGCGGCGGTGGGTGGCAAGGGCGGTGGCCGTCCGGACATGGCCCAGGGTGGTGGCGTCGACGTCGCTGCACTGGACCAGGCCTTGGCGCTGGCCGTGCCATTCGCAGAGCAGGGACTTTGAGATGAAGGGGCGGGTAGTCTAGTCACTTGCCCCTTCATGTTGGATTGTTTTTTGGGGCCCTGTATGGGCTGAGGCACCATTGAAATGGCGTTGATCGTACAGAAATTTGGCGGCACCTCTGTCGGTTCCATCGAGCGGATCGAGCAGGTAGCCGAAAAGGTCAAGAAACACCGTGAAGCGGGCGACGACCTGGTGGTTGTATTGTCGGCCATGAGCGGTGAAACCAATCGCCTGATCGACCTGGCCAAGCAGATCACCGATCAGCCGGTTCCGCGTGAGCTGGACGTGATCGTGTCGACCGGTGAGCAGGTCACCATCGCCCTGCTGACCATGGCCTTGATCAAGCGCGGTGTGCCAGCGGTGTCGTACACCGGCAACCAGGTGCGCATCCTTACCGACAGCGCGCACAACAAGGCGCGCATCCTGCAGATCGACGACCAGAAGATTCGCGCCGACCTCAAGGAAGGCCGCGTGGTCGTGGTGGCGGGCTTCCAGGGTGTCGACGAGCACGGCAGCATCACCACCCTGGGCCGTGGCGGCTCCGACACCACCGGCGTGGCCCTGGCGGCAGCGCTGAAGGCGGACGAGTGTCAGATCTACACCGACGTCGATGGCGTCTACACCACCGACCCGCGCGTCGTGCCGCAGGCTCAGCGCCTGGAGAAGATCACCTTCGAAGAGATGCTGGAAATGGCCAGCCTCGGTTCCAAGGTGCTGCAGATCCGTTCGGTGGAGTTCGCCGGCAAGTACAACGTCCCGCTGCGCGTGCTGCACAGCTTCAAGGAGGGTCCGGGTACCCTCATTACCATTGATGAAGAGGAATCCATGGAACAGCCGATCATTTCCGGTATCGCCTTCAACCGTGATGAAGCCAAGCTGACCATTCGCGGCGTGCCGGACACCCCGGGCGTGGCCTTCAAGATCCTCGGCCCGATCAGCGCTTCGAACATCGAAGTGGACATGATCGTGCAGAACGTTGCCCACGATAACACCACCGACTTCACCTTCACCGTACACCGCAACGAGTACGAGAAGGCGCAAAGCGTGCTGGAAAACACCGCCCGCGAAATCGGTGCCCGTGAAGTGATTGGCGACACCAAGATCGCCAAGGTCTCGATCGTTGGCGTCGGCATGCGTTCGCACGCCGGTGTGGCCAGCCGCATGTTCGAAGCCCTGGCCAAGGAGAGCATCAACATCCAGATGATCTCCACCTCCGAGATCAAGGTCTCGGTCGTGATCGAAGAGAAGTACCTGGAGCTGGCCGTACGCGCGCTGCACACCGCGTTTGAGCTCGACGCTCCTGCCCGACAGGGCGAGTAAGGCGCTGCCTGGAAGGGCGCGGCTGGTGCCGCGCCCTTCGCGTTTCTGCTCGCCACGCAGGCCCTGTCCTGCCCTGTGTGGCGCGTAACTGGGGTCCCGTCGTCGTCCACGACTGGCCCTGATACCCAAGACTGTTACCCCTGAATGTTTTGCGTAAGGAGAAAGCTATGTTGATTCTGACTCGTCGGTGCGCCGAGAGCCTGATCATTGGAGACGGCGAGATCACCGTGACGGTGCTTGGCGTCAAAGGCAACCAGGTGCGTATTGGCGTCAGCGCCCCGAAAGAAGTGGCTGTTCACCGCGAGGAAATCTACCTGCGGATCAAGAAGGAGAAGGATGAAGAGCCAAGCCTTTAATTTTTTTGAAGTTTTTTTCAAAAAAAGGGTTGCAAAGGTGAAAGAGGTTCTTTAATATTCGCCTCGTGTTGCGGTGAGGTGGCCGAGTGGCCGAAGGCGCTCCCCTGCTAAGGGAGTATACCTCATAAGGGTATCGGGGGTTCGAATCCCCCCTTCACCGCCATTATTTGCGTAGGGCGCTGTAAACGGTAAGAATACTAAGTCGTTGATTTTAAACGAAAACATTCTTGCAAAAATGTTTCAGCGACCTATAATGCGCGGCAAGACACGGACTCATAGCTCAGCTGGATAGAGTACTCGGCTACGAACCGAGCGGTCGCAGGTTCGAATCCTGCTGAGTCCGCCACTTTTGAAGTGGCTTTGTTTGCAAGGCTGCTTCAATCAACCAGCGGTATCTGGTCTAAAACTGCCAATCGCGGACTCATAGCTCAGCTGGATAGAGTACTCGGCTACGAACCGAGCGGTCGCAGGTTCGAATCCTGCTGAGTCCGCCACTTTCTTGAAGTGGCTCTGCTTGCAAAGCTGCTTCAGTCAACCAGCGGTAATCTGGTCTAAAACTGCCAATCGCGGACTCATAGCTCAGCTGGATAGAGTACTCGGCTACGAACCGAGCGGTCGCAGGTTCGAATCCTGCTGAGTCCGCCACTTTTTGAAGTGGCTCTGCTTGCAAAGCTGTTTCAGTCAACCAGTGGTAACCTGGTCTAAAATTACCACCACGGACTCATAGCTCAGCTGGATAGAGTACTCGGCTACGAACCGAGCGGTCGCAGGTTCGAATCCTGCTGAGTCCGCCATACCCCATCAAGAAGCCCGCTCATTTTGAGCGGGCTTTTTGTTTTTCTGCGCCAATGAATTGTTGGTGATGTCGATCTACGCTCTTCTGTAATGATTGTGGTGTAGCTTGGCGCCGCCGTGCGGCAACCCAGACAAATGTGCTTTCCCATCCACAACAACCGTCGCACTGATAGCTTCGAGCGTTGTCCTAGCTTTATCACGCAAACGATTGTTCTGGCCAAAAATTTAAGCGATCTGACAGCTTTAGCAGTGTATGATTGCGCCCGTCAGCCCCGCCGGGGCTTGTGGAAAACCACCATGGACTTACCCAGTAGTTACTCGCTAACACGATTCATACAGAAAGATCTGACCGATTGATTCTCCCGGCGTGCTCCGCTGCTGGGAGTGGAGTTCGCCTATGACGGAAGTAGAAGTAAAAAAAGCGCAAGAGAGCCTGCAGGATCGCCTGGCCCAGGTGGTCGAATTGCTGCAGCGCCAGCGTGTGGTCGAAGACCTGACTCACCGCCAGGAAGGCGCGCACAACGACCTGGTGGAAAACCTCGTCCACCGCCAGAACCTCGTCGAGCTGCAGCGTAAGCTTGATGACCTGCACCCCGCCGACATCGCCTATATCCTCGAAGCCTTGCCTCTGGAAGACCGCCTGACGGTCTGGCAGCTGGTGCGCTCGGATCGCGATGGCGACATCCTGCTGGAAGTATCCGACTCGGTTCGTCAATCGCTGATCGCTGACATGGACGATCACGAGCTGTTGGCCGCCGCCAAGGAAATGGACGCCGACGAGCTGGCCGACCTGGCCCCAGAGCTGCCGCGCGACGTTATCCATGAGCTGATGGAAACCCTCGATGCCCAGCAACGCGAACGTGTGCGTTCGGCGCTGAGCTACGACGAGGAGCAGGTCGGTGCGCTGATGGACTTCGAGATGGTCACCATCCGCGAAGACGTCAGCCTGGAAGTGGTGCTGCGCTACCTGCGCCGCCTGAAAGAGCTGCCCAACCACACCGACAAACTGTTCGTGGTCGATTACGACGGCATCCTCAAGGGTGTGTTGCCCATCAAGCGCCTGCTGGTCAACGACCCGGAGAAGAAGGTGGCGGAGGTCATGGCGACCGACCCGGTGTCCTTCCAGCCCGAGGAAGATGCTTATGATGCGGCGCAGGCTTTCGAGCGTTACGACCTGGTATCGGCACCTGTCGTAGACAAGGGCGAGCGCCTGATCGGCCGTTTGACCATTGACGAGATGGTCGACCTGATCCGTGAGGAGAGCGAGAGCGAAGTCCTCAACATGGCGGGTCTGCGTGAAGAGGAAGATATCTTTGCTTCGGTCTGGCGCTCGTTCCGCAACCGCTGGGCGTGGCTGGCGATCAATCTGATTACCGCGTTCCTCGCTTCGCGAGTGATCGGGGTGTTCGAGGGGTCGATCGAAAAGCTGGTGGCGTTGGCTGCGTTGATGCCGATCGTTGCGGGTATTGGTGGCAACTCGGGTAACCAGACCATCACCATGATTGTCCGCGCCATGGCGCTGGACCAGGTATCGCCGGGCAATACCAGCCGCCTGATGCGCAAGGAACTGGCGGTGTCGCTGATCAACGGCCTGGTGTGGGGCGGAGTGATTGGTGCCGTGGCTTTCTGGTTGTACGGCAGCTGGTCGCTGGGCGTGGTGATGACCGCCGCGATGACCTTGAACCTGTTGCTGGCGGCGCTGATGGGTGTGCTCATCCCGATGACATTGGCCCGCTTGGGGCGCGACCCGGCGATGGGGGCGAGTGTGATGATCACTGCCGTGACCGACAGTGGCGGCTTCTTCATCTTCCTCGGTCTGGCCACGCTGTTCCTGCTGTAATCCTGCCTTTGTGACTTACACGGTCCTACGAATGCTCGCGTCTCTTGCAGAACCAGCCACCCACAAAAAAGCCAGCTTACGCTGGCTTTTTTGTGCTCGCTTGCAGGCCTCAGGAGGCGTCGGCGGCCATTTCCACATCGTGAGCGATGAGGGCGACCAAGGCATTCTGCTGGCGGTGAGACAGTTGGCGGAAGCGCTGCAGCAACTCGCGCTCATGCAGGGACAGCTCAGGGCTGTCCAGGCGCATGCTCAGCTCGTCACCCAACGCACCTTCCTGGATAAGGCTCTGCTCCAGGCGCGCGATGATTTCGGAGTTCATGCTGCGGTGATGGTTGCGCGCTACCTCGGCAATGCGCTCACGCATCCCGTCTGGCAGGCGGACGACGAACTTGTCAGCGGTGCGGCTCGAATAAATAGCCTGTTTCATTGGGCGCATATAAATTGACCGGAGTTTGGTTCAGGGGAAGCGGTTCTCAAATTGGCCGCACGGGGTGGAAGTACGACCGTGGCGACGACAAAATGTTCAACCGTCAGTGAAAAATGGATGCTCATCTTGCCTCATGGTCGCCGTTTCCTTGGCGTCAATTCTGTGACAAATAGTGAGCCGGATAAAGGCTTTATGCCAGTACCAATTATCAGAAATGAGCACTGGTTTGAAAAGTTTTACATGATCCGGCTTGCCTGACCGTCAGTCTTTTGCCGCCAAAAACTGGTAAAACACAGCAAAAGGACAGGAAAACCCCTAGAATGCGCCGGTTTCCCTCCATAGAGCATAGTGGCTATGCAACATGACGCAAGCGACCGCCGATCAGGGACAGGCCGGCTGATATTTCTGGTAGGACCGTCAGGTTCGGGAAAAGATTCCCTGATCGATGCTTCGCGTGAGCGGCTGGCAGCCGCCGGGGTAGAGGTTGCCCGTCGGGTCATTACCCGCTCCGCCGAAGCCAAGGGCGAAGCTGCCCAAGGGGTCACGGCGGAACAGTTTGAAACCCTGTGCGCGCAGGGCGCATTTGCCATGTGCTGGCGGGCCAATGGCCTGGGCTATGGCATTCCCCGCCAGGTGGATGAGTGGTTGGCGGCGGGCAAGGCGGTGCTGGTGAATGGCTCGCGGGCTTACCTGCCCGAAGCGCGTCAGCGTTATCCGGGCATGCTGGCAGTGCTGGTTGAGGTCAGGCCGGATGTGCTGCGCCAGCGCTTGCTGGCCCGGGGCCGCGAAAGCGTCGAAGAGGTTGAGCAGCGGTTGGCGCGCAGTGCTCGTTTGCAGGTGTTGTCCGATCCTTCGGTGCATGTGCTGGACAACTCGACAAGCCTGGAGGCAGCGGTCGCGGCCCTGTTCGGGCTGCTTCGCGATGAAGGGGTGCTGCCGCCGGTGTAGCAGTGCCAGAAAAGGATTACGCGAAAAAGCCAGGTAGAGGCATGACAAACGCCAGCATGCTGGTTAACATGCTGGCCGTCCCGCTGTGCAGCGCTCGCTGCCGGCGCTTGCGTCTCAGTAGCTCAATTGGATAGAGCATCCCCCTCCTAAGGGGAAGGTTGCAGGTTCAATTCCTGCCTGGGACGCCATTTCCTGTTTCCCCACATGCCCGCCCTCCATCATTGCAACGCGCGATGGTGTTGTTCGTCTGCCTTGCGACCGGCCAGGCGCTGACGCATCACGAAGTACCCCGCCACCACCAGTACCACTGTGAGCACTGTGAACCAGAACTGGAAGCGTGACGCCGGTTCGAATGCCTGGGTGCCGATCACCGCCAGCAAGGCGAACAACGCGACGATGTTGGCATACGGGAACAGCCAGGCCCGGAAGGCTGTCGGGTCGATCGCTTCGTGGCGGGTTTTCCAGCGCATGGCCACGTGGGCGATGATGATGAAGATCCATACGACCATCACCAGGCTGCCGGTGCTCTTGGCCAAGGTCATGAACAGGTCGCCGCCGCTGATGAAGTGAACGGTCAGGATCATCGTGCAGATCGACAGGCTAAGCAGCAATGCATTGATCGGCACACCTTTGGCGCTCGTGCGCGAGAACAGCTTGGGTGCGTGCCCGCGCTGGCTGAGGGAGAACAGCATGCGCGAGTTGGAGAACATGAACGAATTCATCACCGACATGAACGAGACGAACAGCACGAGTTTCATGGCCACCGCAGCACCACCGAACCCGGCCAGGCTGAACAGCGAAACGTAGGGTGAAGCCAGGTTGGCCTTGTCGGTCCACGGCAGGCAAAGGATCAGGATCGACACCGAGCCTACATAGAACAGCATCACCCGCAGGATCACGCTCTTGATTGCGCGAATCACGTTCTGTCGCGGGTTTTCCGACTCACCTGCAGCCACGGCGGCAATTTCGCTGCCGCCCAGCGAGAAGATCACCACGATCACGCCGGCCATCACCGGTGACAGGCCGTTGGGCATGAAGCCGTCATGGGCGGTGAGGTTGACCAGCCCGGGGGAGGGAATGTTGCTATGCAGGCCAAGCAGGATCGAAATGCCCAGCAGCATGAAGATGACAATGGTGGCGACCTTCATCGCGGCCAGCCAGTATTCCACTTCGGCAAAGGAACGTACCGAGTAGGCGTTGCTGGCCATCAGCGTTACCAGCATCAGGAAAGCGCCTGCCCAGATCGGCAACCAAGGTAGAAAGTCATGCAGGATCGCGCCCAACAGCACGGCTTCGAGGGTGATGGTCATCATCGACTTGAACCAGTACAGCCAGCCGACAGCAAACCCGGCCCAGTCACCGAGGTAGGTGTTGGCGTAGGTCGAGAACGAACCGGCATCCGGGTTGCGGCAGGCCATTTCGCCGAGCATGAACATGACCAGGGTGACCACCAACCCCCCGATAAAGTACGACAGGATGGCCGCAGGGCCCGCGGAGGCGATTAACGCGCCAGACCCCATGAACAGCCCGGCACCGATTACCCCGCCCAGGGCAATCATGGTGATGTGCCGCTGCTTCAGGCTTTGTTTCAAACTGTTGGATTGCATTTCCTTGTCCTCTCTTATTATTGGGGGCCGACAACGTCCCCCTACGCAGGCACTGTCATGCGCCTGCGTCCACGCGTGGCAAATAGCTACCAGGCTGCCACCATGGACAGTAAGGCCAAGGACCTCAAACGAATTCTGTGCACAACATCCTGCGGATTTTTCCTAAGGGCTGTTGCGCTTCATGCCGCGTGGCTGACACTTTCCCCTAAAGCCCCCAGTGCTTCAGCGCCCACAACACTCCCATGCCCACAACCAGCGTCAGCATCGTGCTGCGTGTGCGCCAGGCTACCAGCGCCGCCAGTATTGCCGCGGGTAGCTGCGGGTTCGTCCAGTCGAACCCGGCATGTCGGTCAGGGAAGACCACGGCCGGCAACACCAGCGCAGCCAGTACACTGGCCGGCACATAGGCCAGTGCACGGCGAAACAGCGGCGGGATGCGCAACACCGTGTGCAGTTCGATAAACGACAGCCGGATGGCGAAGGTGCCCAGGCCAATCAGCACGAAGGTTATCCACTGGGTCGTTTCGCTCATGATGCGTTCTGCTCTGTATAGGCTTCAGGTACGGCGTGCTGTTTTTGCCGGCTCTCGATGGCCAGCCCGGCAATGATCCCGCCCACGGCGCCGGTCAGCAGGCCAAGGTTGTAGGGCAGGTCAACGGCCAGCACCGCAAGCACGCCACCGGTCAGCGCGGCGCCGAGCATGGCGGTATTGCGAATGCCGGGTATCAGCAAGGCCAGGAACGACAACGGTATGGCAAAACCCAATGACCAGTCTTCCGGAATGCCTGCGCCCAGGTACATGCCCGCCAGCACCGAGAGGTTCCAGCCGAACCACATGGTGATCGCCGTGCCAGCGTAATAGGGGTAGGCCTGCTGGCCTAGCCCGCCTGCGCCCATTTTCAGTGTGCACAGGGCAAAGGACTGGTCCGAGAGCATGAACGCCATTGGCCACTTGTGGCGGCGCGGGAGGTGGCCCAGGTGTGGGGCCAGGCTGGCGCTGTACATCAGAAAGCGCAGGTTGATCACCAGTGCGGTAACCACCATCGTCACTGGCAGGGCGGCGTTTTGCATCAACTGCATCACCACCATTTGTGCAGAGCCGGAGTAGAACAGCAAGGTCATGCCAATGGCGTCGGCCGGTGACAGGCCCATGCCGATTGCCGTAACCCCGGTGATCAGGCCAAAAGGCACAATCCCGGAGGTCAACGGCAGAACGCTTTGTGCGCCCTGCTTGAATGCTTGGGTCGCGCTTGGGTACTGCATGGGAGTTCCTTGGATATGTTCGGAAGGCGCATGGACACCCTCACGTTAATGCGCCTGACAGTTGGCCACAACGTCAGATTTCTGGAATAGTAGGCCTAAAAAATATAGGCCTTCTACCGTGTATCTCGACAGCCCCACCCGGCACTCGCTCCAGCTCAATGCCTTGCGCGCCTTCGAGGCGTCTGCGCGCCTGGGTGGTTTCGCACGTGCCGCACTCGAACTCAAGGTCACCCCAGGGGCCATCGCAGCTTTGGTCAAGACGCTGGAAAACGAATACGGCGCTGCGTTGTTCGAGCGCCATGCCAAGGGCGTGCGCCTCACGCCCTTGGGTGAAAGCGTGAAAAGCCAGTTCACCGAGGCGTTCGATGCAGTGGAAGCTGCCGCGCGCACGTTACGGCGGCTGGCTGCGCCGCAGCGGGTGCACATTGTGACGTCGCCGGCCCTGGCGCAGTTGTGGATAGGGCCACGCCTGCCGGAACTGACCCGCTTGTTGGCGCCCATCGAGATCTCGGTTACGACGGTGGATGAGCCGCCCAACCTCAAACGCAGCCCATTCGACCTGTGCCTGTTCTACACCGAAAAAACCGAGCGCTGGCAGCGCAGGATCGCCACGGAAGAAGTGCTGCCCTTATGCGTACCGGCCCTGGCAGAGAGCATCATCACCCCTGCGGACCTTGCCAATGCCCGTTGCATTGCTGACGTAGGCTGGAATGACTGGGCGGTGTGGACCGGCGTAGCTATGCCCGGGCACAAGTTCGTGGCTCGCGGTCCGGGTTTTTCCCTGTACTCGATTGCATTGCAGCAGGCCTTGCTCGCTGCGGGTGTACTGATGGGGCGCAGAAGCCTGGTGCAACGCTACCTGGACAGCGGCGAACTGGTGGCGCCAATCGACTGCGCGGTGCCCTTGGGCATGACCATTGCCGCGTGGCGGCTGCCGGGTGCCAAGGGCAACCAGGTGGTGGCTGCGGTGGAGGAGGCGCTGTTGCAGTTGGCTTGAGCCTTACTTCTTGAGCAAGCAGCTCAGTGCCTGCAGTGGTTTACACCTGGCTTGTCGTCAGTGCTTCCTCCTCGTTGCCGGTGGCCAAGGCGTCGACCTTCGCCAGGGTCTTGGCCTCGACATCGTCCTTCATGCGCTGGGCGATCTGTTGGTCGACCAGCTCCTTCTTCTCAGGTGGCAAGGCGTTGTAGTCGTCCTCGGTCAGGCCCAGTTCACGCAGCAGCTTTTCCTTGATCATCTCAGCGGGCGACTTGGACATGAAGTCGTGAAACGCCTGCCTGGCACTGCTGGTTACTTCCGTGCTTGCGTCAGCGGACGGGCCGATGCTGGTGCCAGGGTTCTGCAATTGCAGCTTGAGCTTGGCAAACGCTTCTTCGCGGGCGTCTTCGGCGTCCTGCTGCGAGGTATTCTCACTACCCTGTTGCGCCGTGGCGTTTCTGGCCACTACCGGTAGGTGGAACTGCAGCATATCGCCTGCCGCCGGGTCGACGCCGCTGGTGCGTTGTTGCTGGTGGACTGCGGCCTGCCAGCCGAGGCCGTTGAGGGCGATCGTCATGAAATCCTCCTTGGAAATGTGAGTGGCAGGCGAGGAGGGGCAAATGCCATGCCAGCCGGGGTGGCGCGTAAATAGAGCGCTGGGGCTATTCCGGTCGTGACACGGCGGGCATATGCTTGCCCGTCAGAGGCATGACCTTGCCGCCTGCGGCAAATTACACATTGTCGGCAGCCCCTTGACCGGAGCGCAGTTGCTGGGCATCAGGGAGAGCGTCCATGAATCAGGAAACCAGGCCGGCCCCCGCCGGCTTCAGTGAACAGCAGTTGCACACATTGTTCGAGTTGATCAGCGATGGCATCTGGGACTGGAATGCCAACACCGGCTACGTCTACCGCAACCCGGGCTGGTACGCGATGCTCGGTTACGCCAGCCACTCCATGGCCAACTCGGTACTCTCCTGGGAAAGCGTGATTCACCCGGAGGACTACCCACGGGTAATGGCGCATTTCGAGGCGTACATCAGCCAGCGCAACGAGCGCTACCTCATCGAATACCGCTGCCGTTGCCACGACGGCAGCTACCTGTGGATCGAGGACAGCGGCTACATCATCGACCGTAACGAAGACGGTTCGGTGGCGCGCATGCTCGGTGCGCACCGCAACATCGACGCCGGCAAACGCCTGGTAGCGCAGCTGGAGCAGAAGAACCAGTCGCTGGAAGGGCAAGTGGCCGAGCGCACCCGTGAGTTGTCCTGGGTGAACCAGCAGTTGCAGCGGCAACTGGACGAGAACCGTGAGTTGGCCGAGCGCGATGCGTTAACCCGTATTGCCAACCGCTATCGGTTGGAAAAAGCCCTGCAGCAGGAGTGTGAGCGGGCGCAGCGTTTCCGCCAGCCGTTGTCGCTGATCGCCATGGACCTGGATGATTTCAAACCGATCAACGACCGCTACGGGCATGCCCGGGGCGATGCAGCGCTGGTGCGGGTGGTCGACAGCCTGCGGACCTGCCTGCGCGAACTGGACCTGTTGGCGCGCTGGGGCGGGGATGAGTTCGTTATCGTACTGCCGCAGACCACGTTGGGGGAGTCGCTTGAAATGGCTGCGCGCTTGCGTCAGGTGATGGCGCAACGGGAACCGGTGGGCGATTGCCGACTGACCATGAGTTATGGCGTGGTGCAGTGGCAGGAAGGGGAAGACCAGCATGCACTGCTGGCACGGGCTGACAAGGCGCTGTACCGGGCCAAGGGGGCTGGCAAGAACGCCATTGCCGAGTAACCGGTGCTGGCCGCATGAATGAAAAAAGACCCGCAGCGCCTCTCGGCGCGGCGGGCCAAATCGGCCTCGGCCGCTTCAGTGTCAGATATGCAGGGCGTGGCCCAGGGCGCGCAGTGCCGCTTCCTGTACCGCTTCACCCAGGGTCGGGTGGGCATGGATAGTGCCGGCCACATCCTCCAGGCAGGCACCCATCTCCAGCGACTGGGCAAACGCCGTGGACAGTTCGGAAACCGCCACGCCAACCGCTTGCCAACCCAGGATCAGGTGGTTGTCACGCCGCGCGACCACGCGCACGAAACCGCTTTTCGACTCCAGGCTCATGGCGCGGCCGTTGGCGGCGAACGGAAACTGCGCGACGATGCAGTCCAGGCCTTGCTGGCTGGCCTGTTCCGGCGTCTTGCCGACCACGACCACTTCCGGGTCGGTGAAGCACACGGCGGCTATCGCGGCGGGCTCGAAGCGGCGTGCCTTGCCGGCGATGATCTCGGCCACCATCTCGCCCTGGGCCATGGCCCGGTGCGCCAGCATCGGTTCGCCGGCCACGTCGCCGATGGCCCAGACGTTGTGCATGCTGGTCTGGCAGCGCTCGTCGATGGCAATGGCGGCGCCATTCATCTTCAGGTCCAGGCATTCCAGGTTGAAGCCCTTGGTGCGTGGGCGGCGGCCCACGGCCACCAGCACCTGGTCGGCCTCCAGGCGCAGTTGTCCGCCCTTGCCATCGTTGGCCAGCAGGCAGCCATTTTCGTAACCTTCGACGCTGTGGCCAAGGTGCAGGGCGATACCCAGCTTTTTCAGCGACTCGGCCACCGGGGCGGTCAGTTCGCTGTCGTAAGTCGGCAGGATGCGCTCGCGTGCTTCCACCACGCTGACCTCGGCGCCGAGCTTGCGGTAGGCGATGCCCAGCTCCAGGCCGATATAGCCACCGCCCACCACCACCAGGTGTTGCGGCAGGGTTTTCGGTGCCAGGGCCTCGGTCGATGAAATCACCGGCCCACCCAGCGGCAGCATCGGCAGTTCGACACTGCTGGAGCCCGTGGCCAGCAACAGGTGCTCGCACTGGATGCGCTGGCCATCCACCTCGACCTGCTTGCCATCAAGCACCTTGGCCCAGCCGTGCACCACCTTCACCCCATGCTTTTTCAGCAGGGCGGCGACACCGGTGGTCAGGCGGTCGACGATGCCGTCTTTCCAGGCCACGCTCTGGCCGATGTCCAGGCGCGGCGAAGCCACGCTGATGCCCAGCGGCGAGGCTTCGGTAAAGCGCGAGGCCTGGTGGAACTGCTCGGCCACATGGATCAGCGCCTTGGATGGAATGCAACCGATGTTCAGGCAGGTACCGCCCAGCGCCTGGCCTTCCACCAGCACCGTAGGGATGCCCAGTTGCCCGGCGCGGATGGCAGCCACATAGCCGCCAGGGCCGCCGCCGATGATCAACAGGGTTGTCTGGATAGTCTGTTGCATGCTCACTCCACGAACAGGCAGGCGGGTTGTTCGAGCAGGCCACGCACGGCCTGGATGAACAGGGCGGCGTCCATGCCATCGACCACGCGGTGGTCGAACGAGCTGGACAGGTTCATCATCTTGCGTACGACGATCTGGCCGTCGATCACCACAGGCCGCTCAACCATGCGGTTGACACCGACGATTGCCACTTCCGGGGTGTTGACCACCGGCGTGCTGACGATGCCACCCAGGGCGCCGAGGCTGGTCAGGGTGATGGTCGAGCCGGACAGCTCTTCGCGGCTGGCCTTGTTGTTGCGCGCAGCGTTGGCCAGGCGTGAAATCTCACTGGCATTGGTCCACAGGCTGGCCGCTTCGGCGTGGCGCAGCACGGGTACCATCAGGCCGTTGTCACCCTGGGTGGCGATGCCCACATGCACCGCGCCATGGCGGGTGATGATCTGCGCTTCGTCATCGTAGGTGGCGTTGATCTGCGGGAAGTCACGCAGCGCCACGACCAGGGCGCGCACCAGAAACGGCAGCAGTGTCAGCTTGCCGCGGCTGTCGCCGTGCTTGCTGTTGAGCTGCTGGCGCAGGGCTTCCAGGGCGGTGACGTCGATTTCTTCCACATAGCTGAAGTGCGCGACCCGGCGCTTGGCGTCCTGCATGCGCTGGGCGATCTTGCGGCGCAGGCCGATCACCGGCACCTGCTCACTGTCGGTGCGCCTGGCATAGCCATTGAGGGTTTGCCCGGCAGCGCTTTGCGGTTTGCTCATGAACGCGTCGAGGTCTTCGTGCAGGATGCGCCCGGCCGGGCCGCTGCCATGCACATAACGCAGTTCGATACCGGCATCCAGCGCACGTTTGCGCACTGCCGGCGAGGCCAGTGGCTTGTCGCCCGGCTGGCGCGGCACGATAGGCGCTGCCTCGTGGCTGGCAGGCGCCTGGTACGCCGCCGGTTTAACGTCTTTCTGTGGTTCAGGTTTAGCGGCTATCGGGGCCGCAAGCGCTTCGGCCGGCTTGGCTTGCGGCACATCCACATGGTTGCCGCTGCCTTCCACTTCGATGCGGATCAGCTCACTGCCGACCGCCATCACTTCACCCGGCTGGCCACCCAGGGCCAGTACCTTGCCGCTGACCGGCGACGGGATTTCCACGGTGGCCTTGTCGGTCATGACATCGGCTACCACCTGGTCCTCGGCGATGATGTCGCCGACCTTGACGAACCATTCCACCAACTCGACCTGCGCGATGCCTTCGCCAATGTCCGGCATCTTGATGACGTGCGTGCCCATTCAGACCTCCATGACCTTTTTCAATGCCGCACCTACCCGCGAGGGCCCTGGGAAGTAAGCCCATTCCTGCGCGTGGGGGTAGGGGGTGTCCCAGCCGGTGACGCGCTCGATCGGCGCCTCCAGGTGGTGGAAGCAGTGCTCCTGCACCAGCGACACCAGTTCTGCGCCAAAGCCACAGGTACGGGTGGCCTCGTGTACCACCACGCAACGGCCGGTCTTTTTCACCGACTCGACGATGGTGTCCAGGTCTAGCGGCCACAGGCTGCGCAGGTCGATCACTTCGGCGTCCACGCCACTTTCTTCGGCGGCCACCTGGGCCACGTACACGGTGGTGCCATAGGTGAGCACGGTCACGTCATTGCCGGGTCGGGTGATGGCGGCCTTGTCCAGTGGCACGGTGTAGTAGCCATCGGGCACGGCGCTGTGCGGGTGTTTCGACCACGGCGTAACCGGGCGGTCGTGGTGGCCGTCGAACGGGCCGTTGTACAGGCGCTTGGGCTCCAGGAAGATTACCGGGTCGTCGCATTCGATCGAGGCAATCAGCAGGCCTTTGGCGTCGTACGGGTTGGATGGCATCACGGTGCGCAGGCCGCACACCTGAGTGAACATCGCTTCCGGGCTCTGGCTGTGGGTCTGGCCGCCATAGATGCCGCCGCCGCAAGGCATGCGCAGGGTCAGCGGGGCGATGAACTCGCCGGCCGAACGGTAGCGCAGGCGGGCCATTTCAGAAACGATCTGATCGGAGGCCGGGTAGAAGTAGTCAGCGAACTGGATTTCCACCACCGGGCGCAGGCCGTAGGCACCCATGCCCACGGCGGTGCCGACGATGCCGCTTTCCGAGATGGGCGCGTCGAACACGCGGGACTTGCCGTACTTGGTCTGCAGGCCTTCGGTGCAGCGGAACACGCCGCCGAAGTAGCCGACGTCCTGGCCGTACACCACCACATTGTCGTCGCGCTCAAGCATGACATCCATAGCCGAGCGCAGGGCCTGGATCATGGTCATGGTAGTGGTGGCCATGGCGGTTTCCGGGTTGATGCTGTTGTTGTGGTCGTTCATCTCAAACCCCCAGTTCCTGGCGTTGGCGGCGCAGGTGGTCGGGCATCTCCTTGTACACGTCCTCGAACATCGAGGCGGCGCTCGGGATGTGACCGTTGGCCAGGGTGCCGTACTGCTCGGCTTCTTTTTGCGCAGCAATCACGGCCGCTTCGAACTCGGCCGTGGTGGCCTGGTGTTCTTCTTCGGACCAGTGGCCGATCTTGATTAGGTGCTGCTTCAGGCGGGCGATCGGGTCACCCAGCGGGAAGTGGCTCCAGTCATCGGCAGGGCGGTACTTGGACGGGTCGTCCGAGGTCGAGTGCGGGCCGGCACGGTAGGTGACCCACTCGATCAGGCTCGGGCCCAAACCACGGCGGGCACGCTCGGCAGCCCAGCGCGAAGCGGCGTAAACGGCGACGAAGTCGTTGCCGTCCACCCGCAGCGAAGCGATGCCGCAGCCCACGCCACGGCCGGCGAAGGTGGTCGACTCGCCACCGGCAATGGCCTGGAAGGTAGAGATGGCCCACTGGTTGTTGACCACGTTGAGGATCACCGGGGCGCGGTAAACGTGGGCAAATGTGAGGGCGGTGTGGAAGTCCGACTCGGCGGTGGCGCCGTCACCGATCCAGGCCGAGGCAATCTTGGTATCGCCCTTGATGGCCGAGGCCATTGCCCAGCCGACCGCCTGTACGAACTGGGTCGCCAGGTTGCCGCTGATGGTGAAGAAACCGGCTTCGCGCACCGAGTACATGATCGGCAGCTGGCGGCCCTTGAGGGGGTCGCGTTCGTTGGACAGCAACTGGCAGATCATCTCCACCAGCGACACATCGCGGGCCATCAGGATGCTTTGCTGACGGTAGGTGGGGAAGCACATGTCGGTGCGGTTAAGCGCCAGCGCCTGGCCGCTGCCGATGGCTTCTTCGCCCAGGCTCTGCATGTAGAAGGACATCTTCTTCTGGCGCTGGGCAACCACCATGCGGCTGTCGAAGATCCGCGTCTTGAGCATGGCGCGCATGCCTTGGCGCAGGATCTGCGGGTCGATGTCTTCGGCCCACGGGCCTTGGGCGTCGCCTTGCTCGTCGAGCACGCGGACCAGGCTGTAGGACAGGTCGGCGGTGTCGGCAGCATCGACATCGACAGGGGGTTTACGGGCTTGACCTGCATCGTTCAGGCGCAGGTAGGAAAAATCGGTCTGGCAGCCTGGCCGGCCGGTGGGCTCGGGCACATGCAAACGCAGGGGGGCGTACTCGTTCATGCTTTTTACGCTCGCTCGGGTATTTGTTTTTGTGAGCTCTGAAGCGGCCGCCGCTGAGTACCGGCTTGTGACTGGTAAGTCAGCGTCCCCTACATCTTAGTGGTCCGGCAGGAGAATTTTTCTCTCAAGTTGATTGCCTTTGCCAAGCGGGGCAGATAAACATTCCGCATAAACACAAAAAACCGGTGATTTTGTCTCATGCGCAAACTCGATCGTACCGATATCGGCATTCTCAACAGCCTGCAGGAAAACGCCCGCATCACCAATGCCGAGTTGGCACGCTCGGTCAACCTGTCGCCTACGCCCTGTTTCAACCGGGTGCGGGCCATGGAAGAGCTGGGGGTGATCCGCCAGCAGGTGACCTTGTTGTCGCCCGAAGCGTTGGGGCTGGATGTGAATGTGTTCATCCATGTCAGCCTGGAAAAACAGGTAGAGCAGTCGTTGCACCGCTTCGAGGAAGAAATTGCCGAACGGCCCGAGGTGATGGAGTGCTACCTGATGACGGGCGACCCGGACTACCTGTTGCGGGTGCTGCTGCCGAGCATCCAGGCGCTGGAGCGGTTTCTCGATTACCTCACGCGGTTGCCGGGGGTGGCGAATATACGGTCGAGTTTTGCCTTGAAGCAGGTGCGGTACAAGACTGCTTTACCCTTGCCGGCCAATGGCATGACCTTGCGGGAGTAGCGGGCAGCACAGGTGCTAAAGAGGGTGCTTGATATTTTAAACACCCCCAGCCTATGTTGTTGTCAGCGCACAACAACAAGGACAAGCGTCATGAGCACCGCTCAGCTTCAGGGCATCGATGAAATCGAATGCGTCACCCCCGACCTCAACGGCGTGCCGCGCGGCAAGGTAATGACCGCCGAGGGCTTCCTCGAAGGCCGCCGCCTGCAGATGGCACGCGGGGTGCTGCTGCAATGCATCATGGGCGGTTACCCGCCGGCGAAGTTCTACGGCAGTGACGACGGCGACCTGGCACTGGTCGCCGAACCCAGCCAGGTCCATCGCCTGCCCTGGAGCAACGACGGCCGCGCCCTGGCCATTTGCGACGCCAATGAACTGGATGGTCGCTCCTCGGCGCTGTCCACCCGTGGCCAGCTCAAGGCCGTGATCGCCCGCTATGCGGCGCTGGGCCTGGCGCCAGTGGTGGCGACCGAGCTCGAATTTTTCGTCTTTGCCCCCAACAGCGACCCCCAGCAACCGTTCCAGCCACCCGTAGGCATCGATGGCCGCTGTGAGCTTGGCCACTCGGCATTCAGTGTCAGTTCCAACAACGGCCTGCGCCCGTTCTTCAAGGAGGTGTACCAGTGCATGGCCGCGCTCGGCCTGCCGCGCGACACCTTCATGCATGAAATGGGTGTCAGCCAGTTCGAAATCAACCTGTTGCACGGCGACCCGCTGCTGCTGGCCGACCATACCTTCCTGTTCAAACACCTGCTCAAGGAGGTGGCACTCAAGCACGGGCTGACCGTGGTGTGCATGGCCAAACCGCTGGCGCGTACGCCTGGCAGTTCCATGCATATTCACCAGAGCCTGGTCGATACCCGCAGCGGGCGTAACGTGTTTAGCGATGAGCAAGGGCAGCCAACGGATACCTTCCACCATTTCATCGGCGGCCTGCAGGCATGCATGGCCGACTTCACTGCGCTCTTTGCGCCCAACGTCAACTCGTACCAGCGGCTGTGCCACCCCTATGCTTCGCCGAACAACGCCTGCTGGTCCGAGGATAACCGCGCTGCGGGCCTGCGCATCCCGGCCAGTGCGCCGGTCGCGCGGCGGGTGGAAAACCGCTTGCCCGGCGCCGACGCCAACCCCTACCTGGCCATCGCCGCCAGCCTGGCCGCGGGGTTGCACGGCATCGAGCAGCGCCTGCAACCTTCGCCGGCCATCCAGGGCGAGTTCGAGGTGCCGGAGCACTTGAGCTTGCCATGCACCCTCCATGCGGCGCTGGAGCGGCTCAAGCGCAGCGCGCTGGCGCGGGAACTGTTCGGCAGTGAGTTCATCGAAGGCTACATCGCCAGCAAGACCCTGGAGCTGACCGACTTCTTCGACGAAATCACCCCGTGGGAGCGCCGGGTCCTGGCGGCACAGGCCTGATCGCGACAGGACCTGCACCGGACACGCCCCGGTTGCACCATTTTGCAGTCGGGGGCCTGCACGGATCGTCGTTTGCCCTTATGCTGCTAGCACCTACCGCCACCTGACCAGGGAGCATTGCGGGACGTATGCGAAATGTATGGAAGCCGTTTCAGTCGTTGTATTTCGCCGCGCTGATGATGTTGATCGGTTCGGGCCTGCTCAGTACCTACCTGGCCTTGCGCCTGGCGGCCGATCACGTCGACAGCCTGTGGGTGGGGGCGTTGATGGCGGCCAACTATTTTGGCCTGGCGGTGGGCGGCAAGGTCGGCCACCGGCTGATCGGCCGGGTAGGGCACATACGCGCCTATGCCACCTGCGCCGGCATCGTCGGTGCGGCAGTGCTAGGCCATGGCCTGACCAGCTGGCTGCCGGCCTGGGTCGGGCTGCGCATGATCGTGGGCCTGGGCATGATGTGCCAATACATGGTCATCGAGAGCTGGCTCAACGAGCAGGCTGACGTGAAGCACCGTGGTGCGGTGTTCAGCGGCTACATGATTGCCTCGTACCTGGGGCTGGTGCTTGGCCAGCTGATCCTGGTGGTGCACCCCGCGCTTGGCCCGGAGCTGCTGATGCTGGTGGCCATGTGCTTTGCCCTGTGCCTGGTGCCGGTGGCGATGACCCGGCGCATTCACCCGGCGCCCTTGCGCCCGGCGCCGATGGAGCCGAAGTTCTTCATCAAGCGTGTGCCGCAATCGCTCAGTACGGTGTTGGGTTCGGGATTGATCGTCGGCTCGTTCTACGGCCTGGCGCCCTTGTATGCCTCCAGCCAGGGGATGACGACCGAGCAGATCGGTCTGTTCATGGGTAGCTGTATTTTTGCTGGCCTGCTGGTGCAGTGGCCACTGGGCTGGTTGTCTGACCGTTACGACCGGGCGGTGCTGATCCGCAGCGTGGCAATTGGCCTGGCGTTGGCCGCTGCGCCCTTGGCAATACTGCCCAGTGTGCCGCTTGAGTTGCTGTTCGGTATCGGCTTTTTGATTTCGTTGCTGCAGTTCTGTCTGTACCCGCTGGCGGTGGCGTTTTCCAACGACCATGTGGAAAGCGAGCGGCGGGTGTCGCTGACCGCCATGCTGCTGGTGACCTACGGTGTGGGTGCGTGCATCGGGCCACTGGCGGCGGGCGTGCTGATGAATGTGCTGGGCGCACAGATGCTGTATGCGTTCTTTGTGTTCTTCGCCTTGGTGCTGGTGTGGCGCATTCGGCCGAAAGCGGTTACCGGGCTGCATCAGGTGCAGGATGCGCCGCTGGGCCACGTGGCGATGCCGGCGGCGGGTTCGCCATTGTCGGCGGCGCTGGACCCACGGGTGGATGAGCAGACCGTGCAGGAGGTGATGCAGGCACCGGTGGCGGCTGAGGATACCGAGGATGAAGGGAAGGGGGCTGAGCCACAGCCCGCTGAGCCGGAAGAAGTCAGCAAGTCGGTGTAAGCCTGTACCGGCCTCTTCGCGGGTTTACCCGCGAAGAGGCCGGCACAGGAAGAACACAAATGAAAACGCCACCTCAATAGGTGGCGTTTTTTCATTCAGCCGACGATCAATAGTCGTCTTTGTCGAACCGCCGCGCCTCACGCTGCAGCTGGTACACAAAACTCTCGATCTTGCGCTGTGCCTGCCCGCTCAGGTTATGGAAGCGTACGCCGGCAAAGGTGGTGTTGATGCGCTCTTCATAGTGCAGGTGGCGCAGTTCGACCATGGTGTCCACCAGGCCCAGCGGGTTACCCGCCTTGAAACGCTCGTACACCTGGCCCAGTTGCAGGCGGTCTTCGACATTGCCGTCGAAGCGCAGTTTGCAGCCGGTAGCCGAGATATCCAGCAGTTTGCCGCGCAGGGCGCCGTTGCCCTTCAGGTGGGCACCGTCGAGGATGATATCGACCAGCTGCGACAACTTCAGCGCGGCGCGGAAGGCATTGCGGCGCTGGTGGTAGGTCATCTCTTCTGGCAGGGGGCCGCTGTAGCAGCGGTGGCCGTCGACTTCGGTAATCTTCAGCGCGTGGTTGCATTCCCAGGCGATGCGCACGCCATCGTGGAAACCTTCGATGCGGAAGTGCTCGCCGTTCTCGATGAACTTCTCGCCGTCGCGGGGGATCATTTCGTCCAGGGCCAGGGTGTTGCTTTCACGGTCCACGTGCACCACATAGCTCTGGAAGCGCTGGCTACGGTCGTGGAAGGTGATGATGAGGGGGTCGTGGCTTTCCTGCAGCTGCCGCAAGTTGGCCGCAATCTCCAAGGGGGTGCTCAGCACCTTTGGCGGTTGCGGGGCATCGGATTCATTGAACACGGCTTATCGTTCTCCAGGCAAAAGCGACACACGCAAGTAACGGCATTTTGCCAGTATGTTCTGTGCCTTGATAGAAAAATCACACTTGGCTGAGGGCCCGCGGCTTGGCCAGCGGCGAGGTGCTGCCGCGGCTGTCATAGAGCGACGGCGAGTCGCCGCCCATGAGGATCCTGATCTGGTTGTTGGTGACGTGTTGCTGCACCTGGATGATCCGGCCATTGGTCTGGTTGACCTGCTGGCTCTCGTCCATCAGTTGCGACAGCATATCGAGCCGCTGAAGCATCACCTCGCCGTGGGGCGATTGGGCGGCCACTGCTTGCACGCCGGCACGATCGGCACTCAGGCCCAGGCTTCCAAGCAACTGGCTGCGGCGCTGGCCGTGCTGCTCGAGCAAGATGATCAACGACTGTTTGCGCGCCAGGATTTGCTCCAGCAGCGGCATGTCGCGGCCATGCAGGGCGATCGCCTCCTTGTGCAGAAGGTCGAGCAGTTCCTGCATCGGGGCAATGTCATCTTCGATCAGTTGCAGCAAGGTCGTGTCGTGCATGGCTAACTCTTGGCTTTTCTAGCGTCCGTGAAGTCAGCGCGCCGTACGGTCAGCGCTGGGCTTCGAAATCGAGCAGTTTGCTGGCGACCCGGCCGGCATCGACCTGGTAGCTGCCGTCGGCGATCGCCTGTTTCAACTGGGCCACACGGGCGCTGTTGACCACCGGCTCGTCGCGCAGCTTGTCGCTGATCTTCTGCAACTGCTGTGCCTCTTGGCTGAGGTGTACCGCTTCTCCGCTGGTGCTGGTGGCGCTGGCTGCTTCCTGGCTGGCTGCCGGCTTTTCGGCGCTGCCGGACGCGGTGTTGCCGCGCACGCCGCCCGTGACGGACGGAGAGTTATTTACACGACTGAAGTCGATGACCATGATCAGAAACCTCTGGGTATTTGGACGCTTGCCTTGTTTTCGGCCAACCCGATAGAAACTTTAGGCACAAATGCATTGCCGCCTGTCAGCAAGCTCGCGAACCCGTTTTCTGACACAGTTTAGGAAAAGCGGTTCCTCTCTGCCAGCGCAATCTGGTGGCAGGCCTACATACTGACCTCGACCTGGCCGGGGCCGGTCACCCTGGCCTTGACCACCCGTTTGGAATTGAGGTTGCGTACCCGGATCTGCTCGCTCAGCCCGCCCTTGCTAAGGGCCTCGCCCGGCATGCGCACGCTCAGGCTGCCGCTGCGGGCAATGATCACCACCTGGTCACCCTTGCGGACCACCTCGGCCTGTTCCAGGTGTTGCGGGGTGAGCACCTGGTCGATCACCGTGGGGCGCAGCATCTTCATGCCTACTGCCTGGTCCAGCTCGGTCAGAAAGCCCTGGCCAAGGGTGCCGACATCGCGCTCGCGCAGGGCCACGTCGCCCTCGCCAACCGTGTTGTCACGCTTGAGCGGGCGGGTTACCACAACCACGTCGCGGAACAGCCGCACGGTGGCCGGCACAAACACTGTCCACGGGGCTGCGCTGTCGCAGCGAACCCGCACCGTCACCCGTCCCAGTGGCTGCGCGGGGCTTTCCAGCGAGGCGTCCAGTGGCTGGCTGCACAGCGGCATGCGCAGGCGCGGGTCCAGCGGGTTGACCTGGATTTCGTAACGGCCGGCTGTCTGGGTGGTGGCCAGGTAATCTTCTACGGTGAATTCAAGAAACCCTTGGGTGACACCGATAAGTTGTTCAGGCAAGGTGAACGCGTCCGCTAACGTACGAACGCCGGGCGCCAGCAGGCACAGCGTGGCCAGCAAGCCGGTCAGCAGGCGCGTCAATCGTCGGAAAAATGTCGTTTTCGTGTGCATGACGCTCAAAAAAGCAAAGCCCGTGCCGACTCGCTACCCGAGTTGAAACGAAAGGCTGAAAGATTAAGGAGTCTGGCATGGCGGGTGTTATGGATTCGGTCAACCAGCGCACGCAGCTGGTGGGGCAGAATCGCCTGGAATTGCTGCTGTTTCGCCTCAATGGCGAGCAGCTTTACGGCATCAACGTGTTCAAGGTCAGGGAAGTGCTGCAGTGCCCTGCGCTGACCCTGCTGCCCAAGGCGCACCCGGTGGTGCGTGGCGTTGCCAACATTCGCGGGGCGACCATCCCGATTCTCGACCTGTCGATGGCCACCGGGTTGCGGCCGCTGCAGGAAGACACGCGCAACAGCTTCGTGATCATCACCGAGTACAACACCAAGACCCAGGGCTTCCTGGTGCACTCGGTGGAGCGCATCGTCAACATGAACTGGGAAGAGATCCATCCGCCACCCAAGGGTACTGGCCGTGACCACTACCTGACGGCGGTTACCCGGGTGGACAACCGGATGGTCGAGATCATCGATGTGGAGAAGGTGCTGGCCGAAGTGTCGCCATTGTCGGAATCGGTATCGGCCGGGGTGATCGACGCCGAAGTGCAGGACAAGGCCGTACTGATGCGGGTGCTGACCGTCGACGATTCGTCGGTGGCGCGCAAGCAGGTCAGCCGTTGCCTGCAGACCGTGGGGGTGGAAGTGGTGGCGCTCAATGATGGCCGTCAGGCCTTGAACTACCTGCGTCAGCTGGTGGACGAGGGCAAAAAGCCGGAAGAAGAGTTCCTGATGATGATCTCGGACATTGAAATGCCGGAAATGGACGGCTATACGCTAACGGCAGAGATCCGCAGCGACCCGCGCATGCAAAAATTGCACATCTGCCTTCATACTTCGCTTTCCGGGGTGTTCAACCAGGCAATGGTCAAGAAGGTCGGCGCCGATGACTTCCTGGCCAAGTTCAAGCCGGACGACCTGGCCCAGCGGGTGGTCGACCGGATCAAGGCAGCGCATTGAAGCAGCCGGGGGCAGCCCCCCGGCACCAGTGATTGAAAAGAGGCGGCAGTAGTGTCTACGGGTAATTTGGATTTCGAACAGTTCCGGGTATTCCTGGAGAAAGCCTGTGGCATCCTGCTGGGCGAGAATAAGCAGTACCTGGTTTCCAGCCGTCTCAACAAGCTGATGGAGCAACAGGGCATCAAGAGCCTGGGCGAGCTTGTGCAGCGTATCCAGGCCCAGCCGCGCGGCGGTTTGCGCGAGCAGGTGGTGGATGCCATGACCACCAACGAGACCCTGTGGTTTCGCGATACCTACCCGTTCGAAGTGCTGAAGAACAAGGTGATTCCCGAGTTCATCCGCAACAACCCCGGCCAGCGCCTGCGCATGTGGTCGGCGGCGTGTTCGTCGGGGCAGGAGCCGTATTCCATCTCGATGGCCATCGACGAGTTCGAGCGCAGCAACCTGGGCCAGCTGAAGATGGGCGCGCAGATTGTGGCCACTGATCTGTCCGGCACCATGCTCACCAACTGCAAGACCGGTGAGTACGATAGCCTGGCGATTGCCCGCGGCCTGTCGCAGGAGCGCCTGCAGCGCTACTTCGACCCCAAGGGGCCAGGACGCTGGGCGGTGAAACCGGCCATTCGCAGTCGCGTCGAGTTCCGCTCGTTCAACCTGCTCGACAGCTATGCCAGCCTGGGCAAGTTCGACATCGTGTTCTGTCGTAACGTGCTGATCTACTTCTCGGCCCAGGTGAAGAAGGACATCCTGCTGCGCATTCACAGCACCCTGAAACCGGGTGGCTACCTGTTCCTCGGCGCCTCGGAAGCCCTGAACGGGTTGCCGGACCATTACCAGATGGTGCAGTGCAGTCCGGGGATCATTTACCAGGCCAAGTAGGGTTTGCCTTAAGGGTTGTGGTGGCAGTGAAATCGAGCGCCGCCCGCGCGGCGCATCGCGAGCTGCGCTCGCTCCTACGTTTGTTTCGGGCCAGTATTCCTGTAGCAGACGCACGCGACCGTCTTGTTTGTACGACGCGATATCGAGCCATGCGCCAAGGCGTCCGCGCGCAAATCCCCCAGGAATAATTGGCCCGAAACAAACGTAGGAGCGAGCGCAGCTCGCGATGCGCCGCGCGGGCGGCGCTCGATCTCGCAGGCGCAACACCTCTACCGCCAAGCCCTGACGTCAATTTTTTGTTTTGCCGCTTTTGCCACCCACCAATTGCCGCTTTCGCCGCCCAAGGCGGAAGGCCTTTGCCGCTTTTCTGGCATTACCCTGACCCCACCCTACCCAGAAAGCCCGTGTTTCCGGGCTTTGCACGCGTTGGCATAGCCCTTGCTATATCTTGCTCAACGACATTCCGGTCAACCTCTGAAGGTTTCCCCGACATGAGCATCAGTTTCGACAAGGCGCTTGGCATTCACGAAAAGGCACTCGGCTTCCGCGCCCAGCGCGCCGAAGTGCTGGCCAACAACATTGCCAACGCCGACACGCCCAACTACAAGGCGCGTGACATGGACTTTTCTTCGGTGCTCGCCGCCGAAACCAGCAAGCAGCAAAGCGGCCGCTTCGCCATGGACCGTACCAACAGCCGGCACATCGAAGCCGAAGGCCTCGCCATCGCCGCTGACGATACCCTCAAGTACCGCACGCCGCTGCAGCCGTCGATCGACCAGAACACCGTGGACGCGCAGATCGAGCAATCGAACTACACCGAAAACGCCATTGGCTTCCAGGCCAGCTTCACGTTGCTCAACAGTAAATTCAAAGGGCTGGTTTCCGCCCTGCGGGGAGAATGACCATGTCCCTTTCCAGTGTTTTCAACATTGCCGGTAGCGGCATGAGCGCGCAGAACACGCGCCTGAACACCGTGGCGTCGAACATCGCCAACGCCGAGACCGTGTCTTCGAGCATTGACCAGACCTACCGCGCCCGCCATCCGGTGTTCGCTACCACCTTCCAGGACGCACAGGCCGGCAGCAGCCAGTCGCTGTTCGAAGACCAGGGTGAAGCAGGGCAGGGCGTGCAGGTAAAAGGCATCGTCGAAGACCAGAGCACCCTCGAGGCACGTTACGAGCCAAACCACCCGGCGGCGAACAAGGACGGCTACGTCTACTACCCGAATGTCAATGTGGTCGAGGAGATGGCTGACATGATCTCCGCCAGTCGCGCGTTCCAGACCAACGCCGAGCTGATGAACACGGCCAAGAACATGATGCAGAAAGTCCTGACCCTGGGGCAGTGATAGGAAGCCTACATGACCACTACCAATTCCACCTCTGACGTCAGCAGTGCGTACCTGACCTCGCTGCAGAAGCAGACGTCGAAGACCGACAGCAGCACCGGCGCTGCAGGCAGTGCACTGGGCAAGGATGCTTTCCTGCAGTTGCTGGTTACCCAGATGAAAAACCAGAACCCGCTCGATCCGCAGGAAAACGGCGAGTTCGTCGCCCAGCTGGCACAGTTCAGCAGTCTCGAGAGCATGCAATCGCTGAATGATTCGGTGACCTATATCGCGGCAGGGCTGCAGTCCTCCCAGGCCCTGCAGGCTTCATCACTGGTCGGGCGCAATGTGATTGTCCAGACCGACAAGGCTGTGGTCGACACCAGCAAGGATATGAAAGGCACGGTCAACCTGACGTCGTCCAGCACCTCAACCTCGGTGGGCATCTACGACAAGGACGACAAGCTGGTACGCACCCTCGACCTGGGTACTCAGAAAGCCGGCAAGATCGACTTTACCTGGGATGGCAAGAACGAAGACGGCGAAGTGGCGGCGGCAGGTACCTACACCTTCAAGGCTACCGCTTCGATCGACGGCAAGGCCACGGCCATGACCACCAATCTGCCGGCCTCGGTTACCAGTGTGACCATGGGTACCAACGGTTCGGAGATGACACTCAACCTGGCTGGGCTGGGCAGTGTCGCACTTTCCAAAATCCAAAGCATCGGCATCTAGGGCCTGAGCAAAACGACAGGAGTTACACATGTCTTTCAATATCGGCCTTAGCGGCCTCTATGCAGCAAACAAGGCCCTGAACGTTACCGGCAACAACATTGCCAACGTCGCCACCACCGGCTTCAAGTCGTCGCGTGCCGAGTTCGCCGACCAGTACTCCAACTCCATTCGCGGCACCAGTGCCGGCAAGAACGTAGTGGGTACAGGTGTGAAGACTGCCGCCGTGTCGCAGCTGTTCACCCCCGGCAACATCAATGGCACCGGCCAGGCGCTGGACATGGCCATCGATGGCAACGGCTTCTTCGTGATGAACGACAACGGCTCGAAAATCTACACCCGTGCCGGTGCCTTCTACAGCGACAAGGATGGCTATGTGGTCAGCTCGTCGGGCGCCAATCTGCAAGGCTACGCAGTGGATGCCAATGGCAAGATCATCCAGGGTGTGCTGACCAACCTGCAGATCGACACCTCGAACCTGACGCCGAACCCGACCGGACGCATCTCCGAGAACGTCAACCTCAACTCCACCGCAACCGCGCCAGCCCAGTCGCCGTTCGATCCGACCAACACCGGCACCTACAACTACACGTTCAATACCGACGTGTACGACAGCCAGGGTAACGCGCACCAGCTGAACCAGTACTTCGTCAAGGATGCCGCCAGCAACTCCTGGACCATGTACACCACCATCGATGGCCGCAACCCGGCTGACCCGACGTCGACCACGCCGCTGGCCAACAAGCTGCCATTCAAGTCTGACGGTACCCTGGATACTGCCGCCATGACCGCCGGCCCGGTAACGGGTGGTCTGACCATCGCAGACAACAAGACCTTTACCCTTAGCAACTGGATCCCGGCGCAGAAGAACGCTGCCGGTGTATGGGGTGCCAACGGTGCTACCGCCAACGTTGCCGGGGTCAACCTGGACATGCTGGGCACCACCCAGTACAACGCCGCTTCCGCCACTACCGCCAAGAGCCAGGACGGCTTTGCCACCGGTGAGCTGTCGGGCCTGACCATCGACGAAAGCGGCAACATGTTCGCCAACTTCACCAACGGCCAGGACAAGGTGATCGGCCAGGTGGCTATCGCCAACTTTGCCAATCTGCAGGGCCTGACCCCGATTGGCGGCACCAGCTGGAAAGAGTCCTACGCTTCGGGCGTGCCGGTGATCGGCGCTCCGGACACTGGTACTCTGGGCCAGATTACCGGCGGCGCGCTGGAAGACTCCAACGTCGACCTGACCGGTGAGTTGGTCAACCTGATCAAGGCGCAAAGTAACTACCAGGCCAACGCCAAGACCATTTCCACCGAAAGCACCATCATGCAGACCATCATCCAGATGACCTGATGGTCGCTTGCTGGTGTGGTTTTGTCTGTAATTGGGGCCGCTATGCGGCCCCAACATCTTGAGGGTTCATGCTCATGAAACGGCTTTCGCTACTGGCCCTGTTTCCCCTTCTGGCCATGGCCTTGCCGCTCTCGGCCGCCCCCGCGCCGTTCTACCAATGGCAAAGCCTGGCCACCGGCCGCTACATGTGCTCGGCCAGCAACCCAGGCGATGGTTGGGTGCGGCATTCCGGCCCCTATAACAACGCTGCTTGCCGCACCAACTGAGCAAGCCCTTGCCGCTGGCGGCAAACATCCGCCGACAAACTGACGTTTGTTGTCCCTTGTCACGCTGCAACCCCCATAAACAGGCAGTTTCAGACTTGGTTCGATTATTGCTTCGAACCCGCTCAGTGACAGCGCGGCAGCGACGCGCAGAGGAGATACTGTGGACAAGTTGCTTTATGTGGCCATGACCGGTGCCAGCCAGAACGCGCTGGCGCAGAAGGCCCACGCCAACAACCTGGCGAACATTTCCACCAACGGTTTTCAGCGTGACCTAGAGCAGGCCCGCTCGATGCCGGTGTTTGGCGACAGCTTTCCGGCGCGCGCCTTTGCCATGACCGAGCGCCCGGCCACCGACTTCAGCGAAGGTCCGTTGGTCGAGACGGGGCGTGACCTGGATGTTGCCGTGACCGGCAAGGGATTCATCGCCGTGCAGGCACCGGACGGCAGCGAGGCTTATGTGCGCACCGGCAGCCTGAACATCGATGCACTCGGCGTTCTGCGTGCTGGCAATGGCATGCCGGTGATGGGCAACGGTGGCCCGATCGCCATCCCGCCAGAGCAGAAAGTGGAGGTGGGCGCCGACGGCACCATCAGCATTCGCTCCATGGGTGAAGACCCGCGGGTGATGGCCGAGGTCGACCGCATCAAGCTGGTCAACCCCGACACCAAAGGCCTGACGAAGGGCCTGGATGGCCTGATCCACACCACCTCCGGCCAGCCGGCCGATGCCGACGTCAACGTGCGGGTGGTGGCAGGCTTCCTGGAAGGCAGCAACGTCAATGCTGTCGAGGAAATGACCTCGGTGCTGGCGCTGTCCCGCCAGTTCGAACTGCACGTCAAGATGATGAACACGGCCAAGGAAGGCGACGAAGCCATGGCTCGGGTTTTGCAAATCGGCTAATCACTTTTGAACGGGTGCCGTAAAACAGGCGCACGAGGAGAACTTACATGCTTCCGGCTCTTTGGGTCGCTAAAACCGGCCTGTCCGCCCAGGACACCAACCTGACGGTCATTTCCAACAACTTGGCCAACGTCTCGACCACCGGCTTCAAACGTGATCGCGCCGAGTTCGCCGACCTGCTCTACCAGATCAAGCGTCAGCCTGGTGCCCAGTCCACCCAGGACAGCGAGCTGCCTTCGGGCCTGCAAGTCGGTACCGGTGTGCGCATTGTCGGCACCCAGAAAAGCTTCGTCGCCGGCAGCCTGCAAACCACCGAAAACCCGCTGGACATGGCGGTCAACGGCCGTGGTTTCTTCCAGATCCTGCAGCCGGACGGCACCGTGTCGTACACCCGAGACGGTACCTTCCACCTGAACTCCGACGGCCAGATCGTCACGGCCAACGGCTACGCTCTGGAGCCTGCGATCGTGGTGCCAAACGACGCGCAGACGTTCACCGTCGGCCAGGACGGTACCGTGTCGATCACCACCGCCGGCAACCCGGCTGCACAGGTGATCGGCAACATCCAGACCGCCGACTTCATCAACCCGGCTGGCCTGCAGGCGATCGGCGACAATCTGTTCCTGGAAACCGCCGCCAGTGGTGCGCCACAAGTCGGCACCCCAGGCTTGAACGGTTTCGGCACCACCCAGCAGCAGACCCTGGAAAACTCCAACGTCAGCACCGTGGAAGAGTTGGTGAACATGATCACCACCCAGCGTGCCTACGAGATGAACTCCAAGGTCATTTCCACCGCCGACCAGATGCTGTCGTTCGTAACCCAGCAGCTCTAAGCCCTGTCACTTCGTTGCACCCGTGAGGTAAGCGTCATGAATCGTCTGTTGTCCGTTTTCGCCCTGGGGGGGGCGGTGTTGCTGGCAGGTTGCGTCGCGCCGACGCCCAAGCCCAACGACCCGTACTACGCGCCGGTGTTGCCGCGCACCCCATTGCCGGCAGCGGCCAACAACGGTTCGATCTACCAGGCCGGGTTCGAGCAGAACCTGTACAGCGACCGCAAGGCGTTCCGGGTGGGTGACATCATCACCATCACCCTCAACGAGAAAACCTCGGCCAGCAAGAACGCGGGCTCGCAGATCCAGAAGAACAGCAAAGCCGACATCGGCCTGACCTCGCTGTTTGGCAGCACACCGAACACCAACAACCCGTTCGGCGGTGGTGACTTGTCGCTGGAAGCCGGCTACAACGGCGAGCGCGCCACCAAAGGGGACAGCAAGGCCACCCAGGGCAACACCCTGACCGGTTCGATTACCGTGACCGTGGCCGAAGTACTGCCCAACGGCATCATCGCCGTGCGCGGCGAGAAGTGGCTGACCCTGAACACCGGCGAAGAGCTGGTGCGCATTGCCGGCATGGTGCGTGCCGACGATATCGCCACCGACAACACCGTGCCGTCCACCCGTGTGGCCGACGCGCGCATCACTTATTCCGGTACTGGCTCGTTCGCCGATGCCAGCCAGCCTGGGTGGCTGGACCGCTTCTTCATCAGCCCGCTTTGGCCTTTCTGAGTACGGATGACCATGTTCAACGTGAGGCAGCTGATTGCCGCAACCCTGCTTCTGTCCTGTGCCTTTGGCGCCCAGGCCGAGCGCCTGAAGGACATTGCCAGCATTTCTGGCGTGCGCTCCAACCAGCTGATCGGTTACGGCCTGGTGGTGGGGCTCAATGGTACGGGTGACCAGACCACCCAGACGCCGTTCACCCTGCAGACCTTCAACAACATGTTGTCGCAGTTTGGCATCAAGGTGCCGGCCGGTTCCGGCAACGTGCAGCTGAAGAACGTGGCGGCGGTGTCGGTGCATGCCGACCTGCCGGCGTTCGCCAAGCCTGGCCAGGTGGTGGACATTACCGTTTCCTCGATCGGTAACTCCAAGAGCCTGCGCGGCGGCAGCCTGCTGATGACCCCGCTCAAGGGTATCGACGGCAACGTCTATGCCATCGCCCAGGGCAACCTGGTGGTGGGCGGCTTTGACGCCGAGGGCCGTGACGGCTCGAAGATCACCGTCAATGTGCCCTCGGCTGGCCGTATTCCGGGTGGAGCCAGTGTCGAGCGCGCAGTACCAAGCGGCTTCAACCAGGGCAATACCCTGACCTTGAACCTCAATCGCCCCGACTTCACCACCGCCAAGCGCATCGTCGACAAGGTCAACGACCTGCTCGGCCCAGGTGTGGCGCAGGCCGTGGACGGTGGGTCGGTGCGGGTCAGTGCGCCGATGGACCCAAGCCAGCGCGTGGATTACCTGTCGATCCTCGAAAACCTCGAAATCGACCCAGGCCAGGCGGTGGCCAAAGTCATCATCAACTCGCGTACCGGCACTATCGTCATTGGCCAGAACGTCAAGGTGTCGCCGGCGGCGGTCACCCATGGCAGCCTGACCGTGACCATTACCGAAGACCCGATTGTCAGCCAGCCGGGGGCCTTCTCCAATGGCCAGACCGCCGTAGTACCGCGTTCGCGGGTCAATGCCGAGCAGGAAGCCAAGCCAATGTTCAAGTTTGGCCCAGGCACCACGCTGGATGAAATCGTCCGCGCGGTGAACCAGGTGGGCGCCGCGCCCGGCGACCTGATGGCGATCCTCGAAGCCCTGAAACAGGCCGGCGCCTTGCAGGCCGACCTGATCGTGATCTGAGGACGGCGCGGATGAACATCAAAAGCCAGGTTTCCGGCAGAGTCGACAGCGGCGCCTATACCGACCTTAACCGCCTGAGTGCCCTCAAGCACGGTGACCGCGACAGCGAAGCCAACGTGCGCAAGGTGGCCCAGGAGTTCGAGTCGCTGTTCATCAGCGAAATGCTCAAGGCCTCACGCAAGGCCAGTGATGTGCTGGCCGACGACAACCCGATGAACACCGAAACGGTCAAGCAGTACCGCGATATGTACGACCAGCAGTTGGCCGTGAGCATGTCCCGTGAAGGGGGGGGTATCGGCTTGCAGGACGTACTGGTGCGTCAGCTGACCAAGGGCCGCAGTGCGTCGGTCAACACCAGCCCGTTCCCGCGCGTCGATAACAGCGGCCCGGCATTGTGGGGCAACAAGGTCGCAGAGCCGGTGCATGCCACGGACGCGTCCACGACCCGCAACGACGTCGCTGCGCTCAACTCGCGGCGCCTGGCCTTGCCGAGCAAGCTCACCGACCGCCTGCTGGCCGGTATCGTGCCGTCGGCGGCCACCACCAATACCGCCGCTGTGCCAGCCCGTGACGGCCAGCAAGTGGCCAAGGCCTTCGCCGTGCCCGACAACGGCCTGCGCATTGTCGGTCGTGCCGTGGCCCAGCCACCGCTGGCGCCGAACAAGGCGTTTGCCGATAGTGATGAATTCGTCGCCACCATGTTGCCGATGGCCGAGCAGGCCGCCAAGCGCATTGGTATCGACCCACGCTACCTGGTGGCCCAGGCCGCGCTGGAAACCGGCTGGGGCAAGTCGGTGATGCGCAACAGCGATGGCAGCAGCAGCCACAACCTGTTCGGCATCAAAGCCACTGGCAGTTGGCAGGGCGAGCAGGCGCGAGCGATCACCAGCGAATTCCGCGATGGCCAGTTCGTCAAGGAAACGGCGGCGTTCCGCAGCTACGACTCCTACCAGGACAGCTTCCACGACCTGGTGAGCCTGTTGCAGAGCAATTCGCGCTATCAAGATGCGCTGGACTCGGCCGATAACCCTGAGCAGTTTGCAAGAGAGCTGCAAAAGGCAGGTTATGCGACCGACCCGGGCTATGCGAAAAAGATCATCAGCATCGCCCAGCAAATGCAGTCAACCCCGCAATACGCCATGGCTGGCAGAACCACGAATCTATAAAAGGACTAAATCATGTCGAGCCTGATTTCGATCGGCCTGAGTGGCCTGAGTGCCAGCCAGGCGGCCTTGTCGGTAACCAGTAACAACATCGCCAACGCCGCAACCAGTGGCTACTCGCGCCAGCAGACGGTTCAGGCGGCGGGGCCCTCGCACCACATCGGCGCGGGGTTCCTGGGTACCGGTACCACGCTGGCCGACGTGCGTCGCATCTACAGCTCGTATCTGGACAACCAGCTTCAGACCGCCACTTCGCTGCAAGCGGACTCGGTTGCCTTCCAGGACCAGATCACCAGCATCGACAAGCTGCTGGCCGACCGCGATACCGGCATCAGCTCAGTCCTTACTGCGTTCTTCTCGGCCCTGCAGACAGCAGCGGCCAAGCCCGGTGACGTTGCCTCCCGGCAGCTGTTGCTGACCCAGGCGCAAACCCTGAGCAACCGTTTCAACGCGGTGAGCACTCAGCTGACCCAGCAGAACGAAACGATCAACTCCCAGCTCGACACCATGGCTGGCCAGGTCAACAAGCTCACCGCCAATATCGCAGAGTACAACAAGCAGATCGCGGCGGCCTCGGGCACTGGCAACACGCCCAACAGCCTGCTGGATGCGCGCAGCGAAGCGGTGCGTCAGCTCAATGAGCTGGTTGGCGTGACCGTGCAGGAGCGTGACGGCAACTACGACGTGTACCTGGGCAGCGGCCAGTCCCTGGTTACCGGCAACAAGGCCAACACCTTGTCGGTGCAGCCGGGTACCGCGGATAAGAGCCAGGCCAGCCTGCGTATCAACTACGAGTCTTTCAGCTCCGACGTTACCTCGGTGGTGACCGGTGGTGCGATCGGCGGGCTGCTACGCTACCGCCAGGACGTGCTGATGCCGTCCATGAACGAGCTGGGCCGTGTTGCCCTGGTGGTGTCGGACAGCATCAACAGTCAACTGGGGCAGGGCCTGGATGCCAATGGCCAGTTCGGCAGCTCGCTGTTCTCCAGCATCAATAGCGCCACCGCCATTGCCCAGCGCAGTCTGGCGTCGTCGAGCAACAGCACCGGCTCCGGCAACCTGGACGTGACCATCGCCAACAGCGGTGCGCTGACCACCTACGACTACGAGGTGAAGTTCACCAGCGCCAACCAGTACAGTGTGCGCCGCTCCGACGGTATCGACATGGGTAGCTTCGACCTCAGCACCGACCCGGCGCCGGTGATCGACGGCTTCAGCCTGTCGCTGAAAGGCGGTGGCCTGGCGGCAGGCGACAGCTTCAAGGTAATCCCCACCCGGGCGGCTGCCGGCAGCATCACCACTACCCTGACCGATGCCAACAAACTGGCCTTTGCCGGGCCGATCAGTGCCGCAGCAGGCAGTGGCAACAGCGGTACCGGCACCATCACCCAGCCTACGCTGGGCGAAACGCTTGATATCTATGGCGGTGCCGATACTGCGCTGGTACAGAAGGCAATCAGCGACTCCATGCCGGTACGGGTCGTGTTTGACGCCGCCAGTGGTGGTTCCCAAGGCTACAAATTGTACGATTCCAAGGGCACGCAGATCGGTACTGGCAGTGTTGTGCCTGGGCAGGATAACAAGCTGTCCATCGCCGTCCCGATGCGCGATGCGAGCGGCAACCCGATCCTCGATGGTAGCGGCAACCCGCGCACCTTTGCGGTCGAGACCACCATTGGCGGCAGCCCGGCAACCAACGACAGCTTCACCCTGTCGTTCAATGCCGACGGCAAGGCCGACAACCGCAACGCCAGTGCCTTGCTCGACCTGCAAACCAAGTCGACGGTGGGCACCAACTCCGGCACCGGCACCAGCTTCACCTCGTCCTATGCCGCGTTGGTCGAGCGGGTAGGGGCCAAGGCCAGTCAGGCCACCATCGATACCACGGCAACCCAGGCAGTGCTCAAGTCCGCCACTGAAAGCCGCAGCGCGGTGTCGGGTGTCAACCTTGATGACGAAGCAGCCAGCCTGGTGAAATTCCAGCACTACTACACAGCATCGTCGCAGATCATCAAGGCGGCGCAAGAAACCTTTTCGACCCTGATCAACGCATTGTAAGGAGGGGCTGACCGTGCGAATTTCAACTGCTCAGTTCTATGAGACCAGCGCCAACAGTTACTCCAAGAACTACTCGGACCTGGCCAAGACCACCGAACAGGTGACCTCCAAGTCGCGTATCCAGTCTGCCGGGGATGACCCGGTCGGTGCTGCGCGGCTGCTGCTGTTGCAGCAACAAAGTGCCTTGCTGGACCAGTACAGCGGCAACATGACCACGGTCAAGAATGCGTTGCTGCAGGAAGAGAGTGTGCTTTCCACCGTCAACGACGCCCTGCAGCGCGCCAGCGAGCTGGCGATCCAGGCCGGCAACGGTGGCCTGAGCGATGCCGACCGCACCTCGATTGCCAGTGAGATCAAGGAAATCGAAGCCAATGTGTTCGGCTTGCTGAACTCGCGCGATGCCAATGGCGACTACATGTTCGGCGGCTCCAAATCGTCGACGCCGCCCTATGTGCGCAATGCTGATGGTACCTACAGCTACCAAGGTGACCAGACCCAGTTGAGCCTGCAGGTGTCCGACACCCTGCGCCTGGCCACCAACGACACCGGCTTCAGTATTTTCGACCAGGCCACCAACAACAGTCGTACCCAGTCGAACTTGCAGGCGCCGACGCCAAATGACGGCAAGGTGCTGTTGTCTGATGGCTTGTTGACGTCGGCCAACACCTACAGCAACCAGTTCGCCGCTGGCCAGCCGTACACCGTCACCTTCACCAGTGCCACGGAGTACAGCGTAAAGGATGCCGCTGGCAATGACATCACCAGCGAAACCGCCGGTAAGGGCAAGTTTGACGTCAACACCGAAGGCGGCAAGATGATCTCGCTGCGGGGTGTTGATTTCGAGGTCAACCTGAACCTCGCCGAAGGTGACGATGCCAACGCGGTGGTGGCGGGCCATGTGTTCACCCTGCAAGGCAAGCCGGATACGCTCACGGCAACGCGCAGCGCCGGTAACCCTTCGACAGCACAGGTGACCGGTACCAGCATTTCCGATGCTGAAGCCTACCGCGGCACCTTCCCTGACAATGGTGCCGTGATCCGCTTCACCAGCGACACCGAATACGCACTTTATGCACAGCCGTATACCGCCGACAGCAAGGCGATTGCGACGGGCACGGTAGGGGTGGGCAATGCGATCACGGTCGCGGGCGTGACCTTCCAGTTCGACAGCGCGCCGGGCGAGGGGGATCAGTTCTCGGTGAACGCCAATACCCACCGCACACAAAACGTGCTGGACACCCTGGGGCAGCTGCGCAGCGCCTTGGAAAAGCCCTTGGACACGCCTGAGGCGCAGGCAGCGTTGAAGGCTGCTACCGACTCGGCGATTTCCAACCTGGCCAGCGCTCGAGATCGCATCGACATTACCCGTGGCTCTATCGGTGCGCGTGGTAACTCGCTGGATATTCAGGCGCAGGAAAACGAAAGCCTGGGGTTGGCCAACAAAAGCACGCAAAGTGCTATTGGCGATACCGACATGGCCTCGGCGACCATTCAGTTGACCCTGCAGCAGGCCATGCTCGAAGCCTCGCAGTTGGCGTTTGCGCGTATTTCGCAGCTGAGCCTGTTCGACAAGATCTGATCCGTTTGTCAAATAGTGGGGCCGCTTTGCGCCCCTTCGCGGGCACGCCCG
>NZ_JBICKA010000002.1:0-13301 GCF_043103635.1 Pseudomonas sp. yb_9
AAAACAAACATAAAAAAACCCGGCACAATGGCCGGGGTTTTTAGTGAAGCACTCGCGTCGATCAGCGTGCGTAGGTCATCAGCACGTCCGCAGCAGTCTGGCTGTCCACGCCCATCATCACGCTCAGGGCAGTGACGGTGAGGATGGAGAAGCCGAACACTTTACGGGCCCACTTGCTGTCGTCCTCGGCCTTGTAGCCGCCCCATGCCATGTACAGCCAGTAAAGGCCCATGGCTGCTGCCACGGCCAAGTAGCCGAGGCCGGCGTAACCGCCGAGGGTCAGCATCAAGGTGGCGAGCACGAAGGCCAGCACGTACAGCACGATCTGCTTCTTCGCCGCCAGGACGCCACGTGCCACCGGCAGGACCGGAATGTTGGCAGCGCTGTAATCCTTGAAGCGGAAGATAGCGATGGCAAAGCTGTGCGGCATCTGCCACAGGCTGAACATCACCAGCAGGGTCACTGCAGCCAGGTCGAAGCTGTTGCTCACGGCGCAGTAGCCTATCACCGGAGGCATGGCACCAGACAGGCTGCCGACCAAGGTGCCGTGCACCGATTTACGCTTCAGCCACAGGCTGTAGAAACCGACGTAGACGATGAAGCCGATCAGCGCACAGAACGCCGACAGCGGGTTGGCCTGGACATACAGCAGGCTGAAACCCGCCACCCCGAGCAGGGTGGCGTAGATCAGCGCGAGGGGCAGCGACATGCCGCCCTGCACCATGACGCGGTTCTTGGTGCGCTCCATCTTGTGGTCGATGTCACGGTCGATGCAGTTGTTGAACACGCATCCGGACGCCACCACCAGCGAAGTACCGATCACCACCGCCAGGAACAGGGCGAAATCCACATGGCCCTTCGAGGCAAGGAAGAAACCGCCTGCCACGGAAAGCACGTTACCGAAAATGATCCCCGGTTTGGTGATTTGGATAAAGTGCTTAACGGACATGCAGTCTTACCTCACTTGGCCAACATTTCGAAGTGGATGCTGAACATGATCCACAGCGACAGGCCGACAAGCAGAGCGATCACCAGGGTGGTGAACAGGAACGTCGATACGTTGTTACGTTGCTCTTTCGAGCGGTCCATGTGCAGGAAGTAAACCAGGTGAACAACTACCTGGATCACGGCCATGGCAACGATGATCAGAACGGTCAGGTTCTTCGGCAGGCTGGCGGTCATGGCCAGGCCGAACGGGATCGCGGTCAGGATGATCGACAGTACAAAGCCGATCATGTACGACTTGACGCTGCCGTGGTTACCTTCGTGATGAGTGTCGTGTGCGTTAGCCATTACAGAACTCCCAGCAGGTAAACGACGGTGAATACGCAGATCCAGACCACGTCCAGGAAGTGCCAGAACAGGCTCAGGCAGCTCATGCGGGTCTTGGCGGTCGGCGTGATGCCGTGCTTGTTGATCTGGTACATCATGATTGCCATCCAGATCAGACCAGCCGTCACATGCAGACCGTGGGTACCTACCAGGGCGAAGAAGCCCGACAGGAAGCCACTGCGCTGCGGGCCGAAGCCTTCGCTGATCAGGTGATGGAATTCATAGATTTCCATCGCGATGAAGCCTGCACCGAACAGGAAGGTCACAGCCAACCAGCCCAGTACGCCTGCTTTCTTGCCATCGAACATCTTCAGCATGGCGAAGCCGAAGGTGATCGAGGACAGCAGCAGGAACAGCGTTTCAACAGCTACGAAATCGAGCTGGAAGATGTCATGACCCGACGGGCCGCCGGCAAAACTGCCGGACAGCACCGCGTAGGTAGCGAAGAGCGACGCAAACAGGATGCAGTCGGTCATCAGGTACAGCCAGAAGCCCAGTACGGTCATCTGGCCCGAGTCGTGGTGGTGGTCGTCATGCCCATGGTCGTGACCATGAGCAGCGCCGCCGTGCATTACTTGACTGGACATTGATTACACCCGCTCAAACGATTCGACACGTGCGCCGGCAGGCAGAGCACCTGCTTTGGCCAGCGCTTTCATACGCTCGCCTTCGATGCGCGCCACTTCTTCGGCTGGAACCATGTAGCCCTGGTCGTCACGTGCAGCGTGGCGAACGAAGACAGCGATGGTTGCAACCAGGCTTGCGCCAACCAGCCACCAGATGTGCCAGATGAAGGCAAAGCCGAAGACGGTCAGGAACAGGCCCATGAACAAACCGGTGGAGGTGTTGCTCGGCATGTGGATAGCGTCGAACTTGGTCGCTGGCTTGTAAGCCTTGCCGCTTTCCTTGGTTTCGTGCCATGCGTCCAGGCCAACCTGCTCAGGCATGTGAGCGAAGTTGTAGAACGGAGGTGGCGACGAAGTGGACCATTCCAGAGTACGGCCGCCCCATGGGTCGCCGGTCACGTCCAGGTTCTGGTTGCGATCGCGGATCGAAACGTAGAGCTGGATCAGCTGGCAAGCGATACCGAACAGGATCAGCACGGCGCCGACAACGGCTACGTACAGGTAGGGTTCCCACAGTGGGTTGTCGGAGTGGTTCAGACGACGGGTCATGCCCATGAAGCCCAGGGCGTACAGCGGCATGAACGCAACGTAGAAGCCCGACAGCCAGAACCAGAAGGCAGCTTTGCCCCACTTCTCGTTCAGGGTGAAGCCGAAGGCTTTCGGGAACCAGAAGGCGAAGCCGGCGATGTAGCCGAATACCGCGCCACCGATGATCACGTTGTGGAAGTGCGCAATAACGAACAGGCTGTTGTGCAGGACGAAGTCAGCACCTGGAACGGCCAGCAGTACGCCGGTCATGCCACCGATGGAGAAGGTGACCATGAAGCCCAGGGTCCAGAGCATCGGTGCGGTGAAGCGCACACGGCCTTGGTACATGGTGAACAACCAGTTGAACAGCTTCACACCGGTCGGAATGGAGATCAGCATCGTCGCCAGGCCGAAGAAGGTGTTGACGCTGGCGCCGGCACCCATGGTGAAGAAGTGGTGCAGCCATACCGCAAAGCCCAGGATGGCGATCGCGCCCGATGCGTAGATCATCGAGTGGTGGCCGAACAGGCGTTTGCCAGAGAACGTCGAGGTAACTTCCGAGAACACACCGAAGGCCGGCAGGATCAGGATGTAAACCTCAGGGTGACCCCACGCCCAGAACAGGTTGACGTACATCATCGGGTTCCCACCAAGCTCGTTGGTGAAAATGTGGAAGTCCAGATAACGGTCAACAGTCAGCAGCGCGAGTGCAGCAGTCAGGATCGGGAACGAAGCAACGATCAGTACGTTGGCCCAGGTGCAGGTCCAGGTGAAGATCGGCATGTCCATCAGCTTCATGCCAGGTGCGCGCATCTTCATCACGGTGACGAGGAAGTTCACGCCGGTAAGCGTCGTACCCAATCCGGATAGCTGTAGCGCCCAGATGTAGTAGTCAACGCCCACCCCAGGGCTGTACTGAATGCCAGCGAGCGGCGGATAGGCAACCCAGCCGGTCTTGGCGAATTCACCAACGCCCAGCGAGATGTTGACCAGCAGCACGCCTGCCAGCAGCAGGTAGAAGCTCAGGGAGTTCAGGAACGGGAAGGCAACGTCACGTGCACCGATCTGCAGAGGAACCGCCAGGTTCATCAGGCCGGTGAAGAACGGCATCGCCATGAAGATGATCATGATCACACCGTGAGCGGTGAAGATCTGGTCATAGTGTTCAGGCGGCAGGTAGCCTTCGGAGCCACCGGTTGCGGCAGCCAGCTGGGTACGCATCATGATGGCGTCGGCAAAGCCGCGCAGCAGCATGATCATCGCGACGATGATGTACATCACGCCGATCTTTTTGTGGTCGACAGTAGTCAGCCACTCGCTCCACAAGTAGGTCCACTTGCGGAAATAGGTGATAAGACCGACGACAGCGATACCGCCGAGCGCGATCATGGCAAGCGTCACCATGACTATCGGCTCGTGATAGGGTATCGCCTCCAGGCTTAGTTTACCGAACATCTCTTACTCCTCTGCACCGGCAGCTGGTTGCATACTCGATTCCACACCCTTGGTTGTGGCCAGGTCTTTGCTGCCTGCTTCTTCGTGGCTACGACCGCGGTTCATGCCTTCGTACTTGTCGACGATCAGCTGGAACTGCTCAGGCGAAGCCTCGCTGTACAGCGCGACTGGGTTGTTTTCGCTTGGTTTGGCCAAGGCGTCGTATTCGGCCTTGTCCAGCTTCTTCGGCGACTGCTTGACCTCGGCGACCCACTTGTCGAAGTCTTCCTGGGAGGTGGCAGTAGCCTTGAATTTCATGCCGGTGAAGCCAGCACCGCTATAGTTGGCGCTGATACCGTCGAACTCGCCGTTTTCGTTGGCGATCAGGTGCAGCTTGGTGGTCATGCCGGCCATGGCGTAGATCTGGCCGCCCAGGCCCGGGATGAAGAACGAGTTCATCACGGCGTCGGAAGTGACGCGGAAGTTGACCGGGGTGTTAGCCGGGAAGACGATCTTGTTGACCGTAGCAATGCCCTGCTCCGGGTAGATGAACAGCCACTTCCAGTCCAGCGCGACCACGTCGATCTGCACCGGCTTCACATCGGAATCCAGTGGACGGTATGGGTCCAGCTTGTGAGTGGAGTGGTAGGTGACGTAACCCAGGGCGATGATGATCAGGATCGGGATGATCCACACCGCGGCCTCGATCTTGGTCGAGTGCGACCAGTCAGGGGTGTAGGTGGCTGCCTTGTTGGAAGCACGGTACTTCCAGGCGAACACCAGGGTCATGATGATGACAGGGATTACCACCAGCAGCATCAGGCCGGTAGCGATCAGGATCAGGTTCTTTTGCTCAATGCCGACCTGGCCCTTCGGGTCGAGCAGGGTCCAGTTGCACCCACTGAGTAAAAGCATGCCTAAAAAGGGCAATATGCCAAACAGTCTGGGGTAACGCTTTTTACTCATCTCACGACCTCTAGATCAGCTTGCTTCAATGCAATTTGTGTTTTGGTAGCCAACACTTCGTCCTGCCAAGTGAGGCATTTCGCGCCCGTACTCGCTCCTGCCTGGGGTCCGACTGCAGGACCTTGGCTTCGAGCGTGTTAGCGGTGCTTATGGTTTCGTAGGCAACAGGCCTGTACTTCAGACCAAGTCCATTTGGTGCGGGAAAACGCGGAGGGGGGTCCGCCCGGTATCGCCGTTGGGCGAAACTTGACGAAGTCAGCAAAAAGGAGCGCTGGGGCTTCCTTCAATCCTGCGACTCGCAAGCAGTGCCGAACGGAAATTGGGGGCGATTGTAGTTAGGTCGCCAACCCTTGACTATGACTTATTGAGCAACAGTCTTTTACAGAATCTGTAACAATGATGCTCAATAATTCAACTTCGCGACAGTTTGTCGCACCCCGCTTGCCAGGCCTCAAAGCCGCATTCTAAAAGGCTTCGGGATTGATCCAGATCAAGCGGCGAGCAACTTTTCCCTCTTCTCATGCGGCGTAAAAGCCCCCATAGAATTCGGGACTTTTGTCTAAGCCTGGCGTCGGTTGCGATAGATACCGAGCGGAACCAGAATGGCGGTCAGCACAAACGCTACCAGTGCCCACTGCGCCAGTGACAAACCGAGGATCGGCGGGTACGGCGTGCTGCAGAAGCCGTCGACCTGGAACGCCAGCGGCCAGAGCTTGGCCAGTGGCAGGTCGTCCACGATCGGTTGCAGGGTGTCGATGCCACAACTGACCATGGGGTTGGCGAGTATATACACATGGTTGCCCGCCGCAATGATTCCGCCAATGGCACTGAGCACCACCAGCACCTCGAAGAAGGTCAGGCTACGGCGCCCGGGCATCGCGGCGGCGATGAACGCGAACACGGCAATGAACAGCAGCGCGTAACGCTGCAGGATGCACAGCGGGCACGGCGCCTCGCCCAGTACCACTTGCATATAGAGGGCGCCGCCGATCAGCGAGAGGCAGATCAGGCCCAACAGCACCAGAAAGCGCCGTTCCCGATTCAGGCGCGATGTTTGTTCGTTCATTGCCGGTTCCTTCGATGGATAGTGGCAGCGTGGTCCGCCTGCCTGGGCGCAAGTCTACACGCTGGGCATGGCCTGTGAGCATGCCGAGGGAGCGGCGCGGTAGCACTGCGCAGGGCTATCCGGTGAGGCTGAGACCGACCGCAACGGCGTCGGTTCAACGCCGGGCGGCAAAAAAGCGGCTGCCCGGGTGCCGCGCAGGGGCAAGCCCCTCGACACCCGGGAGTGAAGGATACCGTGATTAACGGAAGATTAATGATGAAAACGGCGAGCCCGGTTTCATCTTTCCTTATATATAGGAAGAAGGTGTGTACTGCCTGTACCGGCCTCTTCGCGGGCCTGCCCGCGAAGAGGCCGGTACAGGCGCTATATCATTCCAAGGCAGCCGCCGGCCCGAAGAACTCGTAACGGCTCTGCTGCTCCGGCACACCCAGCCCTTTCAACTGACGCTTCACCGCCGCCATGAACCCCTTGGGCCCAAGGAAGTAGGCATCCACATCACGCGCCTGCGGCAACCACTCGGCCAGCAGGTCTTCGCTCAACAGGCCCACAGCATCAGCCGCACCACCCTCCTCCGGCTCGGCATAGCAGTAGAAGCGCTTGAGCTGCGGGTGACGCGCCGCCAGGCCATCGACCCATTCACGGAAGGCATGCACCGCGCCGTTACGCGTACAGTGAATGAAATGCACCTCGCGCCGGGTTTGCAGCGCCGCCTGCAACATGGCCAGCGTCGGGGTAATACCCACGCCCCCGCTAATCAGCACCAGCGGCTTGTCGCTGGCCGCCAGGGTGAAGTCGCCCGCAGGCGGGAACAGTTGCAGGGTATCGCCCACCACCAGCTCATCGTGCAGGTAGTTGGACACCTTGCCGCCCACCTCGCGCTTGACGCTGATGCGGTACTCCCTGCCATCGCACAGCGCCGACAGCGAATAGTTGCGGCGCTGTTCAGCACCGTCGATGTCCAGCTTCAGGCCAATGTACTGGCCAGGCTCGGCCTTGAGCACCGGTTTACCATCCACCGGGGCAAAGTAGAACGAAACGATTTCGCTGCTTTCCTGCTCGCGGCGCACCAGGCTGAATTCGCGGGTACCACGCCAGCCGCCCTCGGTTTCTTCCTTCTGTTTATAGAGGCTTTCTTCAGCACCAATCAGGATGTCGGCCAGCTGGCCATAGGCCGCGCCCCAGGCCTCGATCACCTCAGGGGTAGCGATTTCCTTGCCCAGTACTTCCTCGATGGCGCGCAGCAGGCAGCTGCCGACGATCGGATAGTGCTCCGGCAGAATCTGCAGGGCAACGTGCTTGTTGATGATCTGCCCTACCAGTCCCCCCAGCTGCTCCAGTTGGTCAATGTGGCGCGCATACATCAGCACGCCGTTGGCCAAAGCACGTGGCTGGTCGCCACTGGCCTGGTGGGCTTGGTTGAACAGCGGGCGTACCTCGGGGTACTCGCTGAGCATCATCTTGTAGAAGTGGGTGGTCAGCGCTTCGCCGCCGCTTTCCAGCAGGGGTACAGTGGCCTTGATGATTGCACGTTGTTCGACATTGAGCATTGCGACAACTCCTGAGCCTGTGGCTTCAAATGACTGCGTTAGGTATTTCAGCAATCGTGCCAACTTTTATCGCCAGTAAAATCAAGGGGTTGAAGCCAATCATGTCAAAACGACCCACCTCGTCGTATAGTCATATCGACCCATAGGAGTCTTTATGACCGCAAAGCCATTGCTCACCACCCTGCTGCCCCTGGTCAGCGACCTCTCCCGCGACTTGCCCGACCAGGAGCGCTACCGCCGCTTGCTGCAAGCCATGCGCGGGCTACTGCCGTGCGATGCCGCCGCGCTGCTGCGCCTGGATGGTGAATGGCTGGTGCCGCTGGCGGTGGATGGCCTGAGCCCTGACACCTTGGGCCGACGCTTCCGGGTCAGCGAGCACCCGCGCTTCCAGATACTGCTCAGCCGCCCGGAGCCCACTCGTTTCGCCAGCGACTCCGAACTGCCCGACCCTTACGATGGCCTGGTCAACGCCCCCGATGCCGACCTGGAAGTGCACGACTGCATGGGTTGCCCGTTGATGGTTGATGAACGCCCCTGGGGCCTGGTCACCCTCGATGCCCTCACCCCCGGGCAGTTCCAGAGCCTGGAGCTGGATGCCCTGCAAGCCTTCGCCAGCCTGGCCGCCGCTACCGTTACCGTGGCCGAACGCATCGAGCACCTGGCCCTGCGCGCCGAAGACGAACACCTGCGGGCCGAAATCTACCGCCAGGCCAGCGGCCAGGATAAAGAGCTGATTGGCCAGAGCCCGGCGCATAAGCGCCTGGTGGAAGAAATCCGCCTGGTCGGCGGTAGCGACCTGACTGTTCTGATCACTGGCGAAACGGGCGTTGGCAAGGAACTGGTGGCCCAGGCCCTGCACCAGGCCAGCAACCGGGCCGACAAGCCACTGGTCAGCCTCAACTGCGCCGCCCTGCCCGATACCTTGGTGGAAAGCGAACTCTTCGGCCACGTACGCGGTGCCTTCACTGGCGCGCACGGCGAGCGCCGGGGCAAGTTCGAGCTGGCCAACGGCGGCACGTTGTTCCTCGACGAAGTGGGCGAACTGCCGCTAACGGTGCAAGCCAAACTGTTGCGTGTGCTGCAAAGCGGCCAACTGCAGCGCCTGGGCTCGGACCGCGAGCACCGTGTGGACGTGCGCCTGATCGCCGCCACCAACCGTGACCTGGCCGCAGAAGTACGCCATGGCAACTTCCGCGCCGACTTCTATCACCGCCTCAGTGTGTACCCGTTGCACGTACCGCCCTTACGCGAACGTGGGCGAGATGTGTTGTTATTAGCGGGCTACTTCCTCGAACAGAACCGTTCACGCCTGGGCCTGAACAGCCTGCGCCTGAGTAGCGAAGCCCAGGCCGCGCTGCTGACCTATGAGTGGCCAGGCAACGTGCGCGAGCTGGAGCACCTGATCGGCCGCTCGGCCCTCAAGGCACTGGGCCAGCGCCCCGACCGGCCACGCATTCTCACGCTTGAAGCCGTCGATCTGGACCTGCGCGCGGTGCTCGCAACCCCAAACGCCCTGCCCTCCCCCGCAGCCCCTGCCCAACTGGCACCATTGCCTGAAGGCGGCCTGCGCGAAGCGGTCGACCTCTACCAGCGCCAAGCGATCGAAGCCTGCCTGCAACGGCACCAGAATAATTGGGCGGCAGCGGCCCGCGAGCTGGGCCTGGACCGCGCAAACCTGAGCCGACTGGCCCGCCGGCTGGGGCTTCGCTGAGGCTCACCTTACAAAAGGATTAACCCAGAAAGCCATCTGGTTGCTTCCTGCCTGGCTGCTATATCTCCCTAACCACCCGAATTTCGACTGCCTGGTCGAGACTGCGCGGAATGGCCCGGCAAGGGCTCTGTGACGCAGGTTGTGGCTCGAACGGTTCGGGCCGGGGGATCCAGATACCAGCAGGGAGCATCCATGGACAACATCGTCGTCGCCGATAAGCAAACCGAAGTCGCCACTCAGAGCGCCTGGGGCAATATCAACCTCAAAGGGCCAGGCGTCGTGCAGATGCCGGTAGCCCCCGACAAGGTCGCCACTGTTACCCAACGTGGTCAAGACCTGATCATCACCCTGAAATCGGGTGAAAAGGTCACCATTGGCAACTTCTTCGCCGTGGACCAGGCCGGGGTCGGTAGCGACATCGTCTTCGTCGGTGAAGACGGCACCCTGTGGCACGCGCAATATGATGCAACGGCCTTCACCGGTTTCACCTTCGAAGATGTGAACTCGCTGGACGAACTGGTCGCGGGTATCGGCACCGCCGGTAGCGCCATGCCAACCTGGGCGATTGCCGGGCTCAGCCTGCTTGGCGTCGGTGGCGCTGCGGCGGCAGCCGACAACGGAGGCGGCGGTAGTAGCGGTGGCGGCTCGGACCCCGATACCACCGCACCGGCCACGCCCATCGACCTGCTGGTGTCGCCGGATGGCTTGCGCCTGACCGGCCGTGGTGAAGCAGGCACCACAGTGAGCATCCGTGATGCTGCCGGCAACCTGATCGGCAGCGGCACCGTGGGTGCCGACGGCACCTTCGACGTGACGTTGAACCCGCCGCAGATTAACAGCGAGAACCTTGAAGTCACCCTGACCGATGGTGCCGGCAACGTCTCGACGCCTGGCACAGTCACCGCCCCGGACGTGACTGCGCCGCTTGCACCTGCCGACCTTGCCATCAATGAACAGGGCACCACCCTCACCGGCCGTGCAGAACCCGGCGCTACGGTTTCGGTGCGGGGGGCCGACGGGGTGCTGCTGGGCTCAGCCGTGGCCGGTGCAGACGGCCAGTTCAGCATCACCCTGCAACCGCCACAGACCGAAGGCCAGGCTTTGGAGGTCAGCGCCAAGGACGCAGCCGGCAACACCTCACCTTCGGCCAGTATTTCAGCGCCAGACGTCGAGACACCTGATACGACCGCCCCAGACCAGCCCACCAACCTCGCCCTTGCCAGCGGCGTAACCCTCACTGGCCGCGGTGAACCAGGGGCCACCGTGCAGGTGCGCGATGCCGCTGGCAACATGATTGGCACAGGCTTGGTCGGTGCCGACGGGCTGTTCAGCGTCACGCTGTCGCCCGCCCAGGCCAACGGCGAAGCACTGGACATACGCCTGGTGGATGCTGCCGGCAACAGCTCGATCCCGCTTGAATTCACAGCACCCGACATCACCCCGCCAAGTGCAGTCAGCGACATCCTGGTCGGCAGTGGCGGCCTGGCGCTGAGCGGCCGAGGTGAACCGGGTGCCACCGTCGAAGTCCGCGATGCCAACGGCACCGTGATCGGTACCGGGGTGGTCGGGGCCAATGGCACCTTCCTCATCAACCTTGATCCGGCGGTACAACCGGGTGACCAGCTGAGCCTGGTGCAGACCGACCCCAGCGGCAACGCCTCCGTTGCCCTCGAATACGATGTACCACTCACCACCGCGCCAGACAGCCCGAGCAACCTGGCCATCGATGCCGATGGCACTACCCTCACCGGTACCGCACCTGCGGGCACCCGCGTAGAGGTCCATGACGCCAACGGCACGCTGATCGGCAGCGCCTTCGCCAATCCCGATGGCACTTTCAGCATCGAACTGAACCCGCCACAAGCCAACGGTGAACTGCTGGATGTCGTCGCCATCGATGACAGCGGCGTCTCTTCGCTGCCCGCACAGATCTCCGCGCCAGACATTACCGCGCCCGCCGCACCGACCGAACTGGCCGTCAGCGCCGACGGCACCGTGCTCACTGGCCGGGCCGAACCGGGCAGTACTGTGCGTATCGTTGCCGCTGACGGCACCGAACTGGGCACCGCCGTGGTTGGCCCTACCGGCGTGTTCAGCATCAACCTCAACCCGCCGCAGGTCGATGGCGAAGTACTGCAAGCCACCGCCACAGATGCGGCCGGCAACACATCCACAGCCAGCTCAGTCACCGCACCGGATATCGACGGTGTCGATACCACGCCACCCGCAGCGCCAGCCGACCTGGTGATCGGCGTGGCCGGTAGCCAACTGAGTGGCCGTGGCGAAGCGGGCACCACCGTGCAGGTCCGTGACGCTGCCGGCAACCTGCTGGCGACCGGCACTGTTGGGCCGGATGGTACCTTTGTGGTGTCCTTGAGCCCTGCCGTGATCGACGGCAGCACCTTGCAAGTCACCCTGACCGATGCTGCCGGCAACGTATCGCCGTCGGGCGCGGTAACCTCTGCCGACCTGCTGCCTCCAGCTCAACCCACCGACCTGGCCTTGGCCGATGGCGTGACCTTCACCGGTCGCGGCGAGCCAGGCGCCACCGTGCAGGTGCGTGATGCCGCTGGCACCCTCATTGGTACGGGTGTGGTAGGTGCCGATGGCCTGTTCAGCGTCACCCTTAACCCAGCCCAGGCCAATGGCGAAGCGCTGGACGTTCGGTTGGTGGACGCGGCCGGCAACACTTCTGCCCCGCTGCAGTTCGATGCCCCGGATATCACTGCGCCAGCCGCACCAACCGAACTGGCTGTCAGCGCCAACGGTAGCGTGATTACCGGCCGAGCCGAACCGGGCAGCACCGTGCGTATCGTTGCCGCTGACGGCACCGAACTGGGCACCGCCGTGGTTGGCCCTACCGGCGTGTTCAGCATCAACCTCAACCCGCCGCAGGTCGATGGCGAAGTATTGCAAGCCACCGCCACCGATGCGGCCGGCAACACATCCACAGCCAGCTCGGTCACCGCACCGGATATCGACGGTGTCGATATCACGCCACCCGCAGCGCCAACCGACCTGGTGATCGGCGTGGCCGGTAGCCAACTGAGTGGCCGTGGCGAAGCGGGCACCAGCGTGCAGGTCCGTGACGCTGCCGGCAACCTGCTGGCGACCGGCACTGTTGGGCCGGATGGTACCTTTGTGGTGTCCTTGAGCCCTGCCGTGATCGACGGCAGCACCTTGCAAGTCACCCTGACCGATGCTGCCGGCAACGTATCGCCGTCGGGCGCGGTAACCTCTGCCGACCTGCTGCCTCCAGCTCAACCCACCGACCTGGCCTTGGCCGATGGCGTGACCTTCACCGGTCGCGGCGAGCCAGGCGCCACCGTACAGGTGCGTGATGCCGCTGGCACCGTCATTGGTACGGGTGTGGTGGGCGCCGATGGCCTGTTCAGCATCACCCTTAACCCTGCCCAGGCCAATGGCGAAGCGTTGGACGTTCGGTTGGTGGACGCGGCTGGCAACACTTCTGCGCCGCTGCAATTCGATGCCCCGGATATCGCACCACCTGCGGCGGTGAGCAACATCGTGGTCGGCAGTGGCGGCCTGGCCCTAAGCGGGCGTGGCGAAGCCGGCGCCACCGTCGAAGTCCGTGATGCCAACGGCACCGTGATCGGTACCGGGGTGGTCGGGGCCAATGGCACCTTCCTCATCAACCTTGATCCGGCGGTACAACCGGGTGACCAGCTGAGCCTGGTGCAGACCGACCCCAGCGGCAACCCCTCCGTTGCCCTCGAATACGATGTACCACTCACCACCGCGCCAGACAGCCCGAGTAACCTGGTCATCGATGCAGACGGCACTACCCTCACCGGTTCCGCCCCGGCGGGCACCCGAGTAGAAGTACACGATGCCAACGGCATGCTGATCGGCAGCGCCATCGCCAATCCCGATGGCACTTTCAGCATCGAACTGAACCCGCCACAAGCCAACGGTGAACTGCTGGATGTCGTCGCCATCAATGACAGCGGCGTCTCTTCGCTGCCCGCACAGATCTCCGCGCCAGACATTACCGCGCCTGCCGCACCGACCGAACTGGCCGTCAGCGCCGACGGCACCGTGCTTACCGGCAGGGCCGAACCGGGCAGCAC
>NZ_JBICKA010000030.1:0-7889 GCF_043103635.1 Pseudomonas sp. yb_9
ATCACCGTGCCGGCCAACGGCACCGTGGGTACTACCACCGTGACTGCGCCGGACAACCCGTACGTGGGCGCCAACGACCCGGTCGTGAAGTCGATCGCTTCGGTCAGCGGCACCGACGTCGGCAAGTTCGAGCAACTGACCCTGGACAAGGCGCCGGTGACCACCACCGTGACCGACGAACCAGGCTCGGGCACACCGGGTACTGGCAACCAGGGCGACGTCACCACGGTCGGCATCACCGGTACCACTTCGCTGACTGAAGGTGAAACTGGCCAGTACACGCTGACCCTGAGCAATGCGTCCAAGTCCGAAGTCACGATCACGCTCAGCTACAGTGGCACCGCCAAGAACGGTGAGGACTTCTCTGGTGTCACCACCGTGAAGATTCCGGCCAACAGCACAGGCACGACGTTCAACATTGCTACCATCGACGACAAGCTGGTCGAAGGTACCGAGAACTTCACCGTGAAGATCGAGACCGCCACCGGTGGTACCTTCGAGAACCTGCAGGTTGACAGCACCAAGTCGAGCGTGACCACTGCCATCCTCGACAACGACCACCTGCCGGTTTCGCCCGGTGGCGCGGTGTTTGGCGTGGAAGACACTGACTACGTGTTTGCATGGAGTGATTTCAAAACCACCGATGCCGATGGCAACACTGGCTTGTCCGTAACCATTACCTCGCTCCCGGCCGCTGGTACCCTGCAGTTCTTCAACGGTACTGCATGGGTGAACGTGACGGTCAACCAGGTGATCAGCCAGGCCGACATCACTGCCAATAACCTGAAGTTTGTGCCGGCTCTCAACCAGTCGGGCGCGGACAACTATGGTGGCAACGGCGTGGGCAACCAGCAGGCCGACTACGCGCAGTTCAAGTTCAAGCCGAACGACGGCACCAACCTGGGCAGCGAAGTGACCATGAAGGTCGACATCAGTCCGGTTGCCGACAAGCCGACCCTGAGCTTCGGCAGTGCTGATATCGACTCCAAAGGCCTGACCAAGGAAGTCTGGAACACCCTGAAAAACCTGGGTACTGGTGGTAATGGCATTACCGGTGACGACCTGAAGACGGTCTTTGCCAACTCTGGCAGTGCCAACTCCAGCAGCACCATTACCAACGTGCAGTCCGATGGCAGCGTCACCGCTGGCACCGGTTCGAAGACCTCGGGCCTGATCTACCTGGAGGCTGGCAAGACCTATACCTTCAGCGGTACCGCTGACGACAGCTTTGTGCTCACCATCGGTGGCAACACTGTGGTCACGGCTACCTGGGGTGCTGGTGGCAAGATTTCGGGCACCTTTACCCCGACCACCAGCGGTTACTACCCGATCGAGGTCTACCATGCCAACCAGTCTGGTCCAGGCAGCTATGACCTGAACATCCAGGTAGGCTCGGGTACTGTTACCGACCTGAGCAGCTCGAACATCAAGATGTACCAGAACGTGTCCGAGATGGCCAACGCTGGCCTGGGCGTGTCCGATCTGCACACCGTGAATGGTCAGAGCTACTACGACGGCTACAAGCTCAACGAAGGGCCGGAAGGTGGCTCGGTGAAACTGGTCGGTATCTCCACCGCCCTGACCGATACCGACGGCTCGGAAACCCTGAACGTAACCCTCAGCGGCATTCCGAAAGGGACCGTGCTGAGCGATGGTGCTGGCCATACCGTAACGGTAGGCAGTAGCCCGGTTGATGTGACGGGCTGGAAACTCAGCAGCCTGACACTGACGCCGCCGGCCTACTACAAAGGCTCGTTCGACATCACGGTCACCTCGACTGCCACCGAAAGCCTGGGCGGCTCGGCCATCACTACCGGCAATATCCCGGTGACGGTGTATGCCGCGACCTATAAGGCCAGCGTGGGTACCTCGGGTAACGACACGATGACCGGCAGCGAAGGCAACGACATCATCGTCGCTGACGTGGCGGGCCTGAACGTGGTTCAGGGCAAGAACTACAACATCGCCTTCATGGTCGACAGCTCGGGCAGTATGAGCGACAAGTCGATTGCCGACGCGAAGACGCAGCTGGCTTCGGTGTTCAATTCGCTCAAGGCCAGCCTGGGCTCCGACACCTCGGGTACCGTGAACATCTTCCTGGTCGACTTCGACACTCAGGTGAACAAGAACGTGGCGGTGAACCTTGCCGACCCGGATGCCCTGAGCAAGCTGCAGGCAGTGCTGAACTCGATGGTGGGTGGCTACTACGGTGGTGGTACCAACTATGAGGACGCGTTCAAGACGACGGCCAACTTCTTCAAGAGCACCATGGCGACCAGCAACACCGGTGCGGAGAACCTGACGTACTTCATCACCGACGGTAAACCGACGTACTACCAGAATGGAGAATCGACCAACCCTCGCCTGTGGACAGGTGGCAAGTACCTCGATGATGTTGTGAACGTCAACAATTTCAAAATTGGCGACTCGTTCAGCACCATGGTCGATAGCACGCACAAGCTGGAAATCAGCAGCAACGGGACAGTCACGCTTTATACCTACAAGAGCAATGGCCGCCTGGACTCGACCAACGAGCTGGGTACGATCCACGCTCAAGGTGACGGTACTTACGAGCTGTCTTACCTGGCTGGTAACGGCGGGACGAGCTCGAGTAACCTTTACTATGCTGCTGATGGTTCGACGGCCAGCTTCAACCTGCTTTCTGGTGTGACCAAGGTGCAAGCCATCGGCCTGAACAGCGATGTCACGCTGAGCGACCTGAAACCATACGACAGTGCAGGCAAGCCACAGACCAACATCGATCCTTCCGACCTGGCGAAGGCAATTCTCGGTCACACCGAAGCAACGGTGCCAGGTGCCGACACCATCGATGGCGGCAACGGCAACGACATCATCTTCGGTGACTTGATCACCCTCAACGGGGTTGTCAGCGAGGGTTACCAGGCCCTGCAGACTTACGTCGCCCAGAAGAGCGGGGTCGAGGTCAGCTCCGTTACCACCAGCAATGTCCATCAGTACATCACCGAGCACTACACCGAGTTCGATATCTCCGGTGCCAAAGACGGCAACGACATCCTGTCGGGCGGCAATGGCAACGATATCCTCTTCGGTCAGGGTGGTAACGACACGCTCGATGGCGGCAAAGGTAATGACATCCTGCTGGGCGGTACCGGCAATGACACCCTGATCGGTGGCCAGGGCAACGATATCCTGATCGGTGGCAGCGGTGCCGACACCTTCGTGTGGAAGGCGGGCGACATCGGTAACGACGTGATCAAGGACTTCAAGGTGGCCGAGGGCGACCGTATCGACCTGAAAGACCTGCTTCAGGGCGAGAAGGGCAGCACCATCGACAACTACCTGAAGCTCACCACGGTGGAAGGCACGACGACGCTGCAAGTCAGCAGCGAAGGCAAGCTGAACGCCGAAGGTGGTATCGCCAACGCCGACGTGACCATCAAGCTGGAAGGGGTGAACTGGTCCAACACCACGATTAACTCGTTGATCAGCGGTGCCGACCCAACCATCATCATCCACAACAAAGACAGCTGATAGACCACCGGGGCCGCTTAGCGGCCCCGGCTCTTTCCTGCCATCTGCCAACAGCGCATACTCTTGCGCCGGGCCTGCGTGCCTGGCGATCTTTGCCTATGCTGCTGTCTACCAACAAGGAACCAACGTGACGAGGAACACCGCCATGTTCTACGTGCAACGCGACGCCGCTGGCCAGTTGCTGCGGGTAGAAGCAGCCGCTTTTGACCAGTTCACCGAAATGCTCCCCGCCGACCACACCGATGTTCAGGAATGGTTCGCCGATGACGTTGTGGAAGACAGCCTGACCCAGCTCAAGCAAAGCGATCTGGATATGATCCGCGTGCTTGAAGACCTTATCGATGTGCTGACCGCCAAGGGCGTGTTCAAGATCACTGACTTGCCCCCAGGAGCGCAGACCAAGCTGGCCAATCGTTCCACGGCGCGCAAGGCGCTCAGCAGCCTGAACAACCTCATCGACGAAGAAGAGCAGGGCGGGCTGATCTGATCGTGGGCCGCCCCGCCCCCAGTGCTATGGTTATGCGTTAAAGGTATTTAAAATATTGCTCTTATGACTTTATAGTCGCTTCCACTGCGTACCCGTCGACCAATCGATGCGCCGCACGACTTGAACCCACACGGGAAAACCCCGTGCGTTTCTGATCGTTGCGCGCCATTGAAGTCGCGCACTGCGTGGGAGTGAAAAATGTCAGCCGCCTTGAACGCCTTGTCGTCCATCGACAGCGCCCAGCCGCAAGTGTTTGAAATCCACCCGTTCTCCGGTGCCGTAGGCGCCGAGATTATCGGCCTGGACCTGGCCAAACCGGTCAGCGCCGAGGATTTCACCCGTATCCATCGCGCCCACCTCGACCACCATGTGCTGGTGTTCCGCGACCAGCGGATCAGCCCGGAACAGCAGATTGCCTTCAGCCGCCGCTTCGGTGAGTTGCAGATCCATGTGCTTAAGCAGTTCCTGCTGACTGGCCACCCCGAGATCCTGATCGTTTCCAACATCATCGTGAACGGCCAGAACATCGGCCTGGGTGATGCCGGCAAATTTTGGCACTCGGACCTGTCGTACAAGGAGCTACCAAGCCTTGGTTCCATGCTGCATGCCCAGCAACTGCCCAGTGAAGGTGGTGACACCCTGTTCGCCGACATGCACAAAGCCTGGGACGCTGTACCCGACGCCCTGCGCAAAGTGGTCGAGGGCCGCAGTGCCGCTCACTCCTACATCGCCCGCTACGCCGAGACCAAATTCGAAGGCAACTGGCGCCCGACCCTGACTGCCGAGCAACTGGCGCAGGTAAAGGAAGTCATTCACCCGGTAGTCCGCACCCACCCGGAAAACGGCCGCAAAGCCCTGTTCGTCAGTGAAGGCTTCACCACCCGCATCGTCGGCCTGCCAGACGATGAAAGCCGCGACGTGCTGCAACAGCTGTACGCCCTGAGCGTGCTGGAGCAGAACATTTACCGCCATCAATGGCAGCCCCACGACCTGGTGTTCTGGGACAACCGCTCGCTGATCCACCTGGCCACTGGCTGCCCCGCGCACCTGCGGCGCAAGCTGTACCGCACCACCATCCAGGGCGATGCCCCGTTCTGACGACTGAGGAAACCATCATGCGCAAATCCATCAGCCGCCTGGCGGCAAGCATCGGCCTGGGCGCAAGCCTGGTCGTCGGCAGCCTGGCTGCCCCCGCCGTGGCCCAGGCCGAAGGCAAGATCCGCATTGCCGAACAATTCGGCATCGTCTACCTGCTGCTGAACGTGGTGCGTGACCAGCACTTGATTGAGAAACACGGCAAGGAGCTGGGCATCGACATCGAAGTCGACTGGGCACAGCTGTCGGGTGGCTCGGCCATCAACGACGCACTGTTGTCCGGTTCGGTGGACATCGCCGGCGCTGGCGTCGGGCCGCTGTTGACCGTCTGGGACCGCACCAAGGGCCGGCAGAACGTGAAGGCCGTGGCTTCGCTGGGCAACTTCCCGTACTACCTGGTCAGCAGCAACCCCAACGTGAAGACCATCGCCGACATCTCCGACAAAGACCGTATCGCCGTTCCGGCGGTAGGTGTTTCGGTGCAGTCGCGCTTCCTGCAGTACGCCGCTGCCCAGCAGTGGGGCGACAAGGCATACAACCGCCTCGACAAATACACCTTGGCCGTGCCGCACCCGGACGCCACCGCCGCGCTGCTGGCGGGCGGCACCGAGCTCAACGGGCACTTCTCCAACCCGCCGTTCCAGGACCAGGTACTGGCCAACAAGGACGTGCATGTGGTGCTCAACAGCTATGACCTGCTCGGCCCCAACTCGCCGACCTTGCTGTTTGCTACCGAGAAGTTCCGCAAGGACAACCCCAAGACCTACAAGGCCTTCGTCGATGCTCTGGCCGAAGCCGCAGACTTCGCCCAGAAAGACAAGGCGGCTGCCGCCGACACCTATATCCGCGTAACCAAGGCCAAGATCGATCGCGACACGCTGATCAAGCTGATCGACAACCCACAGTACGAATTCACCGTTACGCCCAAGAACACCTACAAGCTGGCCGATTTCCTCTATCGGGTAGGCGCCATCAAGCACAAGCCGGAGTCGTGGAAGGACTACTTCTTCCAGGATGAACGCCCGCTGCAGGGGAGCTGACCGATCATGACCGCCCCATTGCCAGGCCACACGGCCAGCAACCTGAGCCGTGTCACAACGCCGCCTTTGCTCAAGGTGGATAACCTCAGCCTCGAATACCGCACCGCGCAACGCGTGGTGCGGGCCACCCATCAGGTCAGCTTCGAAGTCGACCGCGCTGATCGTTTTGTACTGCTCGGCCCCTCCGGCTGTGGCAAGTCCACCCTGCTCAAAGCCGTGGCCGGTTTTATCCAGCCGCAAGAAGGGCAGATTCTGCTGCAGGGCCAGACAGTGCGTGGCCCAGGCCCCGACCGCATCGTGGTGTTTCAGGAGTTCGACCAGTTGCCGCCGTGGAAAACGGTGAAGCAGAACGTCATGTTTCCGCTGCTGGTGTCTGGCCAGCTCAAGCGGGCGGAGGCGGAGGAACGGGCGCTGCATTATCTGGAAAAGGTCGGTCTGGCCGCCTTTGCCGATGCTTATCCTCACACGTTGTCCGGTGGTATGAAGGCACGTGTGGCAATTGCCCGGGCCTTGGCCACCCAGCCCAAGATCCTGTTGATGGATGAGCCGTTCGCCGCCCTGGATGCGCTGACCCGGCGCAAGATGCAGGAAGAGCTGTTGCTGCTGTGGGAGGAGGTGCGGTTCACCCTGTTGTTCGTCACCCACTCCATCGAAGAAGCCCAGGTGGTTGGCAACCGTATCCTGCTGTTGTCGCCGCACCCGGGGCGGGTGCGTGCCGAAGTGCACAGCCACCAGTACACCCTGGGCAGCCTGGGTGGTAGCGACTTCCAGGCCAGTGCCCGGCGTATTCACCGTTTGCTGTTCGACGAGGCGGATACCCCGGAACAGGCAGACGACCTTGGCTTCAACGATATCCGCATCGCCTACTGACAGGAGCTTCAGCCATGACCACTACACCTGTACGCCAGGAATACGAGGTGCAGCTGGAGCCCCTGCTCAGTGTGCCTGTAGAACGCCAACTCCCCTTGGTGCAGCGCTTGTGGCAGCAAGGCTGGCTGCGCAAGGCGGTTATCCTGCTGGTAATCGCGATGCTGTGGGAGGCCGTAGCCCGTTATCAGGGTAACGACCTGCTGCTGCCAGGCTTCTTGCAAACCGCCGCCGCCCTGTGGGACGGCCTGGCCAGCGGTGAACTGCCCGCCAAAGTCGGGGTTTCGCTGGTGATACTGCTCAAGGGCTATGTGCTGGGTATCGTCCTGGCCTTTGGCCTGACCAGTCTGGCGGTTTCGACCCAGCTGGGCCGGGACCTGCTAGGTACACTGACGTCAATGTTAAACCCGTTACCGGCCATTGCGCTGTTGCCACTGGCCTTGCTGTGGTTCGGGCTGGGCGACAATAGCCTGATCTTCGTGCTGGTGCATTCGGTGCTGTGGGCGTTGGCGCTCAATACCTACGCCGGTTTCCTTGGTGTGTCGGAAACGCTGCGCATGGCTGGCCGCAACTATGGCCTGAAAGGGCTGCGGCTGGTGTTGCACATCCTGGTGCCGGCGGCCTTGCCGTCGATCCTGTCGGGGCTGAAGATCGGCTGGGCGTTTGCCTGGCGTACCCTGATCGCTGCCGAACTGGTCTTTGGTGCCAGCAGCGGCAAGGGCGGGCTAGGCTGGTACATCTTTCAGAACCGCAACGAGCTGTATACCGACAAGGTGTTTGCCGGGTTGGCGGTGGTGATTCTGATCGGGTTGTTGGTGGAAGGGCTGGTATTCAACACCCTGGAGCGGCTGACTGTGCGGCGTTGGGGGATGCAGCGCTAGATCTTG